>NZ_JALXVO010000010.1:0-106018 GCF_025151705.1 Paenibacillus sp. p3-SID1389
AGTAAATTTATTTACTATGACAACGCCGTGATCACCCAGCTTTTTGGCATCATGGCACTGATTGTCATCTTGTTTGAAGGCGGGCTGCAGACCAAATGGCAGAACGTCCGTGGAGTGTTGGCTCCTTCCTTGTCACTGGCGACCCTCGGTGTTGTTTTGACCACGCTTGTCATCGGGGCCTGCGCGAAATACATCCTGGATGTCAGTTGGCTGGAAGGCATGTTGTTTGGCTCGATCGTCGGTTCGACGGACGCCGCGGCTGTATTTGCGGTACTAGGTGAGAAAAATATCAAGCAAAGGCTCACCTCCACCCTTGAAGTCGAATCCGGGTCGAACGACCCTATGGCCGTCTTTTTAACCGTCTCGGTCATCCAACTGATCCAATCACCGAACGCCAGTATGTTCACGATGATTTTGAGTTTTTTCTGGCAGATGGGATTGGGGCTAGCGATGGGCTTGCTCTTAGGAAAAATCGCGGTTTGGTGCATCAACAAAATCAACCTCGACTCCTCTGGGCTGTATCCCGTGTTAGCAATGGCTTTTGCGATTTTCACCTACAGTTCCACGTCTCTGCTCAAAGGGAGCGGACTCCTTGCCGTCTATGTCATGGCGATGTGGGTTGGCAATTCAGATCTCACCTACCGCCACTCCATCTTCCGGTTTAACGAAGGCTTTGCTTGGATGATGCAAATCCTCATGTTTATTCTGCTAGGACTTCTGGTCTTCCCCTCTGATCTCATTCATATCATCTGGCAAGGCATGGCGTTATCCATCTTATTGATGTTTGTCGCCCGGCCGATCGGTGTCTTCCTCAGTACGATGTTTATGCAATTTAACGTGAAGGAGAAGATTCTGATCTCTTGGGCCGGACTACGCGGCGCAGTGCCGATCGTGCTGGCCACCTATCCACTCATTGCCGGCATTGAAGATGGGCACCTCTTTTTCAATGTCGTCTTCTTCGTTGTGTTAACCTCCGCTTTGATCCAAGGAGCGACAATTTCCCCTTTAGCGAATCTTCTGGGCCTGTCCGAAGGCAAAAAAACCATTGTTCCTCATGCGCTAGAGCTTGTATCCATGGGGAAAACCAATCACGAAATTGTAGAAATCCAAGTGAGCGAACATTCCGCCGCAGACGGACAAGAGCTCAGGCAGCTTAAAATGCCGCAAGATTCGCTGGTCAACGCGATTATCCGCGACCAGAAAATGATCACCCCAAGGGGCCACACCCGCCTGCAAGCCGGTGATACCTTGTACGTTCTGGCGCGAAAAGGACAAACCGAGGAAATCAAAGCGCTGTTTCACGAGCAGGTGCTATTGCAGGAGAATAGTTGAAGAGGGAGAGGGGACAGACACGGCCCTATTGGACAGGTCGAAAGCGCAGCCTCCGGTGTTCCGGGGGCTGTTTTTTTGCTTGTACCGAGGCCCGAAGAGATGGAACGCCTGTGAAGAAATGACTTGGTATCCATTATCCATTGCCTTATACTAAATTTAGTTGCTAATATTTAGGAGGTCATAGGTCGAATGCATAAATACAGTAATATCATTTGCAGCCTGATTCTCGCTGCTGCTTTTTTAGGAGGATGTTACATCTTAGCTGAAAGAGGAGAAGACAAGTCAGAGCAGGAGGTTCATGCTAAGACGGTTATCGGGAATAAATCGATCCTAACCGAAAGCGAATTAGCCGATTATTTAGGCATTACCATGAGTGATTTGCAGGACCTCCTGGAGTTGGATCGGAAGAAAAGAGAGAATTTACAGGGAGCACGCTCATATGATACCTACTCGATTTTGCCTAGTATGGAGCTTCCTAACCGGAGTCACCTTTTTTTGAAGAGCGAAGTGGATAAGTGGGTGGAGTATCAAGTCATGCACGGATTGTGAGGCGGGAATTATGAGGAGAGATAAGAGCGTTGACGTTTTTCTTAGCATCATCCTCGGTATTCTTACGGGATTAATGCTTGGAACCAGCGAAAATTATGGGGTCACCATATTGTTAGGGTGCATTTTTTGGTTGCTGACTTTTATTTATGCGAAGCTTCCCACTTCAAAGGCCTCAAATGATCCAACAGAACAGAGAAGAAAAACGGGCACGAAGGAGCACGACACATGAAACGAAGAACCATGCTGCTCTTGATTCCCCTTGTGATTCTCGCCATGGTAGTGCTTTTCCTCAACCTGTATCCCACGCTGGTCAGAAACACGAAATATGATCTTCAAATTGGATACACTCAAAATCAGGAATTTCCTAAAATAAACGATCATTCGGATCATTTTAAGAACAACGCCGGGCTCATCGCTATGGCCATCTACCCGGATAAGAAGGAAAGTCTGCGCCAGGCTCAGTTATATGTCACCAAACGCGGAGACAGCGAAATTCTTCAAGTTGAGAAAATGAGAGAGACAGCTGACTTAGCGGCTTTTGAAATGCGGCTGAAAAATCTGCAGTGGGAACCTGGAGAGTACACGTTATACTTCAAACGCGGATCGGATATTCAGATGAAGCTTGATTTTACGTTGGAGTAAATCAAGCTATCACTTTTAAGTTACAACTATTGCAAATCTGTTCCATCATACCCATGTACTAGATTTGTTGATATAATATGGTTGTACAACAGACTTGGGTGGGGAAGTATTGCCTCCAGAGCGGGGGTGATGCTCATGCAATTTTCGTTATCAGAAGTGCTTATGCTTGGCATGTTCGTGCTAGCTTTGCTCACTTACCTGCATAAACGAAAATAACCCGCCCAGGTTAGCGCCAAGGGTGCGGGTTATTGATCCAAACACTTTGGAGGTTTCCCACCCAAAATGTTGTACCGGGAGTCGGATGGCCGTCCGGCTCCTTATTTCTATCCTAATCATATCACGGCTGTTTCATTCCTGCAATTTACGAGTTAGCCAGTGCCGTTCTATTAGTGAACTCCACTTTCGAAGAAATCACATGAGGAAATCACCGTCAATTTAATTTTTATACACCCTGTCCAGTGCATCGAATATCATTTTTTCCGCTTCTTCAAATTGGTCATCCCGGCTCACTACAAAACCATGGCTGCTATCGGTCATTCTTCTTGCCGTCACGGGTACACCTGCCTGTAATATCCTGTACGCATACTTTTCCGCATCTTCTCCACGGTAATCATCCCAGCAAGAAATAATTAAAGCTTCAGGTAACCCAATCAGCATTTCGTCCGGTGCAAAGATCAGAGACGCGGTGGGGTCCAGTCTGTAATCCTCGTCAATATAAGCGTCGTAATACAGTTGAGACAGTCTGCATACGCCGTCGATCGAGATCCTTTTCCTCGTCTACAAGAGCACTGTTATACAGGCTGGCAATGGAGAGCGGAACATTCTCCGGGTCTTTATACGCATTGCGCTTAAGCGGCTGAGGGGTATACAAATTAAGGGAAGGGTAATCAAGGATTTGCAGTGCAATCTTAAAATTACGTTGTTCAAAAGGGTAATTGCAGCAGCAAGGTTCCCGCCGGCACTATGTCCGCACAATACAATTTTCTCCGGATCAATGTTCAATAATTTTACTGTTCTTGGTGATAAACCCTCCGCCATGGATGTTGACAAAAAGGGGATACGGGCCTTTCTGATCGGAATCAGGATAATAGACGTAAATATGGGTTTCCCCGTCACGTGTCGGAACCATCATTTCTTCCGTCTTACCGACCTTGTATTTATTCATCAACTCTTCGCTGACTTTATCCTCATCGCTTCGCAACATTTTGACTAGCCGTTCTTGTTCCTTCGATAGCGTGGACGTACCCGCATAGGCCGTTACTGAAGGCATACTCAACAAGAAGGTCAATAATAGGATAGAAACACTTAATTTCACATTCCTTTTCTTTCTAATAAGGGAGACCTTGAGCGCGAACGGATTTAACCCAAATCGGCGTCCTGATTGAGTCCCCTCCGCTTTACGAGAAGAGAGAACCTTAGGGTGCGGACGACGCTTCTCCGCCTGCCGGACTCACGGATGAACGAGGTTCTGCACATCGTCGGATTGATCAACATTGGGAGAAAACGCTCCGGCCAGTTCTCCATGGGGATGAAGCAACGGCTCGGCATCGCCATCGCCCTGTTTAACCACCCCAAGCTGCTGATTCTGGACGAGCCGACTAACGGTCTCGATCCTATCGGCATTCAGGAACTTCGGGAGCTGATGATGATTTTTCACGTATTGATATTCCGTCCATAACTACACAGGACTGTCCTAATCATACTTAAGGCCGGCAGACAGTTGGGGAAGGGCTTGCCCGCCTTGATGATTATGAGTTAGCGTAAATATTATTTGCAAAAGAGCGAGTCGATAAAGGATTCGATTTCTTTATCGAAGGAATGAAGAAATTATCCCGAAACGCTCTCAATCTATCAAAATTCATGACATTATCCCCAAATTTGTTAATTAATTAAATTATTGTTATAATGAATCGAGTTATGAACGGGGAGGGAACTTTCATGATTGACGATCACGGAAAACCTTTTTCTGATTCTGCTGATCCACACGGTGCTAAAGCTAATTTTGACACAAATGAAAAAAAGTTGCATTCTCATGGTGTTCCTGGACTTGGGAGACAAATTACAAATTTATTGATTTTAGTTGGTGTAATTGCAGTAATTATTCTGCTGAGCAAAATCTTATAATTACTATATTTTATTTTGTTTCTATGGCAGGAAGGCAAATCCTTGAGGTCTCATTTGGTGATTACCTGGATAATAGGTACATGTTGCTTCTGGCATAAATCAACAACTCCTTTTTTTTTTGATAACATTTTGCTTTTGGGTATTAAAAAAACTTTAGGGCCACTATCTTTTTAAACAAACATATTTGATCTCCCCCTCCCACTGGAGCGTTCCCATCTTGATCACTTCGCCGACCAGCAACCAGACGATCTTTGTGAACGTCGAATACAGATGGAGCGTGCCGTCGTCCTTCCATTCGGAGCTCATCCCCGCTCCATGGGTCAGCCCCTCTCAGTGACAACGTCGGCAAACAGCCCCCGTATAACTGCTCCGCCATGTCATAGGCTGACTTCCGACTGCTGTCGCCGGAAAGGACAAAATGCACGGTGACCGAAAACCTCCGCTTGAAGCAGCGATTAAGCTCGCGGTTCTACTCCGACTTCAACAGCCGCACGAATAGACTCGGCGAAGACAAACCTTCAGAGCCCCGCTCGGTCTATATCGGCAGCTCCACTCGGCCGTCTCTCTTTTCGACGAGTCCTCCGATTGTCCACTGTTCACACGCCTTTCCCATATAGCACCTACCTAGTCTCATCAACCGATGCAAGGGGCTCGTCCGAAGCAATAACTGGCTGTATGATTTCTGAAACTGGCGAGAAAAAAGCAGGACCGAGAAAGTCTCATTCACGGCCCTGCTTAAGGATGAAGATTTATCTTTCGACACTATCATTGTATCTCAGTTCAGCGACCGTCATCGGCCTTTAAGCGGACAAACAACGGAACGAAAGAGGTCGGATAGAGGTCAGGAAAAGAGTAAAAAATGGTCGATTGGTACCTTCCACCTCTATGTATTGAAAGAAAACCCAATCCCTAATCATTTAGTAATCTCCCTCCTCCAATTTGGATCTTCCTGTACTGCATAAACCCATCTTAAAGTACATATCTAAACTGCCAAGTTAAAAGATATAAACAATTCATAAAATAGTTCTGTATGAAAAATAACCGCAATTCCTTATCAAATTCTTAGAATTGCTTTATAGACTTGGTTCCAGAATGAAAGAAAAGGATGAAGAAGCATGAACAACAACCTTATTCTGCAGACTCGGAACCTAAGCAAAACCTTTAGAGGCCAGCAGGCGGTAAACAACGTTTCCCTCTCCATTCAGGAGAACTCCGTTTACGGGCTGCTTGGTCCCAACGGGGCCGGAAAATCCACCCTTCTTAAAATGCTGACCGGCATGCTGCGGCCGACTTCCGGCGAGATTGACTTTTTAGGCGCCCCCTGGTCACGCGAACATTTATCCCAAATTGGCGCTCTCATTGAGTCGCCTCCGCTCTACGAAAACTTAACCGCCCGCGAAAATCTCAAAGTACGGACTACACTTCTTGGTCTACCGGATACTCGAATCGACGAAGTGTTGCAGACGGTGGGTTTAACGAACACCGGGAAAAAACGCGCCGGCCAGTTCTCCATGGGAATGAAGCAGCGACTGGGAATCGCCATTGCCCTGCTCCACCGCCCCAAACTGCTGATTCTGGACGAGCCGACCAACGGTCTCGACCCGTTTGGCATTCAGGAGCTGCGCGAGCTGATTCGCTCTTTTCCAAAGATGGGGATTACGGTCGTCTTGTCCAGCCACGTCCTGTCCGAAGTGGAGCAAATCGCGGATCACATCGGCATTATTGCCGGAGGCGTGCTGGCTTATCAAGAGGCAGTTACTCCGGGAGAACATCTAGAGTCCCTGTTCATGCAAATTGCTCGTGAGCACCAGAAAGGAGACGAATAAGATGCAAGCATACCTCCGTGCGGAATTTCTTAAAACCAAACGAACTTTTACGAGAAAACTAACCTGGTTGGCTCCTCTGCTAACCTTGTTGCTATGCACAGGATTGATGGCTGGGCCGTTCTTTCAAATCGCCAGCTACAACTGGTGGTATACCCTTTTGCTTCCCGGAGCGCTCACTTTGATGTGTACGGGTGTTATCCAAAAGGATAGCAAAAAGCTGAAATACCGGGCGATCTTCGGATTGCCGGTGTCTCTGTCGAAGGTTTGGCTCGGTAAAATCGGGGTTATCGCTGGGCTGCTTCTTGCTTCTTCGGTCATTTTAATGCTCGGAGTTGCGCTCAGCGGTCTGGTCTTCCCTGCTGGATTGACTTTGGCGGATCACGCCTTGGCCAGCTTGTTGCTCTTTCTGACCTTCCTATGGCAGATTCCGCTCTGTCTGTTCTTAACCGACCGTGTCGGAATGTTTGCTACGATGATTCTTAATGTGCTGGGAAACATCGCCTGCAATATTCTGTTTGCTACTACAGCGTTCTGGTGGGCTGTCCCTTATGCGATTCCGTCTCGGCTGATGTGCGCCACGATCGGCGTGCTTCCTAACGGACTTCCGGTCCCCGAGGGCGATGCCTTGTGGGATAAGAGCGTCATTTTGCCAGGGGTGCTGATCACGCTTGGTCTGTTCTTCCTGCTATGCATCCTGACGATGCGATCCTTTCGCCATCGGGAGGACAAATAAGATGAGCACCTATTTCCGTTGTCTCCGATCTGAATTCATCAAGCTCAAAAGGCAACCAACCCTGTGGGTGCACTTGCTCGTCCCGCTGGCCGGGATTGTGATTTTCTTAGGTTATTACGCCTATACTCCGTTTACGCCGGCTTCTAAAGTGAGCGCTTATTTGCAGGTGCTTGCGGTTTCTTTTCCAACAATTATAGGTATCGTCTGTGCCATCGCTGCGGACCAGGAAGCTGCTGCCGGAAATTATCAACAGCTTCTCACCCTGCCGAACCGCCTCATCGCCCTGGCTGGTAAGCTGACCGTACTTCTACTGCTGGGCTTGGGCAGCACAATTCTGGCTTCGGTGGGGTTCGGAGTGGGCTTCCTTTATCTTTTGTCTCAATCGCCCTATGGGCTCGGGTTCTATTTAGAAGCTGCTTGCCTCCTGTTTGGAAGCAGTCTGTTTCTCTATGCCTTGCACCTCTACGTGAGTCTGCGATTTGGCAAAGGCGCATCGATCGGTCTTGGGATTCTGGAGAGCCTCGTGTCTGCCCTCCTGCTGACCGGCCTTGGGGAAGATAACTGGATCTATATCCCTTGCGCCTGGGCTGCCCGGTTCGTTAGCCTTTGGATGCAATTCGGGTACGCAAATGCTGCCTCCCTTCCGATCCCGGCGGACTCTTTGCTTGAACCCGGAATCCTTGCCTGCGTCACAGGGACCTTGGCGATCATGGTATTATTAGGAGTGTGGTTCCGGCGATGGGAAGGTACGAAGTCGCTGGAGTAAACTCAGATCTCATCAATAAAGAAGGGATAGAAGATGGCCCATATTCTTGCGGTAGATGATGATCCGGCCGTGCTGACCTTAATTCGGAATATTTTGCAAAAAGAAGGACATCTCGTCACAGCTCTCTCCTCTCCTTCTGAAGTGTTGGCGCTGCAATTGGGAAGCTATGACCTGATCTTGCTGGACGTGATGATGCCAGAGCTGGACGGGTTCACCCTCTGCCGGCAAATTCGCAGCAAGGTCGACTGCCCAATCCTGTTCCTGACCGCCAAATCCATGGAGAATGATCTGGTGGAAGGCCTGAGCATCGGGGCGGACGATTATATCGTCAAGCCGTTTGGGGCAGGCGAGTTACGGGCGCGAATTGCCGCCCACCTCCGCCGGGAAAGCCGGGAACGGCGCAGCGTGCTCTGCATCGGCGAAGTTCATTTTAACCTGTCGGGCAAGGAGATGCGGGTGCAGGATACCTTCATCCCGTTGACCAAAAGCGAATATGCGATCTGCGAGTTTTTGGCGTTAAATCGGGGGCAGGTGTTCTCGAAAGACCAAATTTATGAATCCGTGTTTGGATTCGACGGAGAAAGTGAAGCTTCCACCATCGTGGAGCATGTCAAAAATATCCGCGCAAAATTAAACCAAATGAACGTCAATCCGATTGAAACCGTGTGGGGGATAGGATACCGATGGAAGTAGCCCGCGTCACGTCAGGACCGAAAGAAACCAAGCTGCGTACGCTGTTTCTAAAATATTTAGCCGCTTTTTGTCTGGGAACGATTGGGCTTGCCCTGTTGCTATCCTTGATCTTTGTGGGGCTGCTGTTCACTGGAGCCGTTCTCCCAGCAGATTATGCCGAGAAGCAAGTGCAGGAGGCTAAGTCTCGCCTCATGGCGGGACAGGAGCTGCAGTTGGACGCCCCCTCTGCGTTGTACCAATTTGCGAAGTACACAGTAGATGGGAAGCTCTTGGAGCACAGCTTATCCGCCAAGCAGGGAGAGGCGGCGTGGAAGCGTCTGGAGGGCGATCAAGCGGCAGGTTACACTTTTCCTTATCATTATGTGAAAGTCACGTATGGCCAAGAGGTTTATATCTTCCGGTATTCTCTCGCCGCCCAGTTTAACCAAACGGCCCTGCGCCGCGTGCTGCCCAGTGCGGAACTGGCCTTTTTCGCCCTGTTCTGTGTCCTCTTTCTGCTTCAAGCCGTTCTGTTGGCCTCTTCGTTTGGTCGAAAGCTAGCCCGCAAAATGAGCGGACTGCAGGAAGCAACCCAGCGCATTCAGGAGCAGGAGCTGGACTTCTCCATCCAATACAGCGGGATCGCTGAAATTGACCAAGTGCTTCGATCCATGGATCAGATGCGGGATGCCCTGAAGAGCTCGCTGGAGCAGCAATGGAACCTAGAGCGCCGCCGCCGGGCTCAAATCTCAGCGCTCGCCCATGACGTCAAAACCCCACTCACCATCGTTCGCGGCAATGTCGAGCTCCTCTCTGAAACGGAACAGTCGGAGGAGCAACGAGAATACACCGAATATATCGCCCAAAGCGCCCGTCAGATGGAAGCTTATATCAAGACCTTGATCGAAATCACGAATACGGAAACTGCGGCTTCCTATCAGCCCGTAAACCTCGATCTGAAAGAGTTCATCCATACGCTCGAAGCGCAGATTCAAGCTCTCGCCGCAGTTAAAGAGCTTTCCGTCGCAGTCCACTTCGTTGACGCACTGCCAGACGAGCTCTATGCCGATCCTGGCTTGTTGGAGCGCGCCCTCATGAACGTCATCGCCAACGCCATGGATCACACCCCGGCGAAGAGTAAAATCACGCTATCGGTGGAGGCTGCGGGCGATCGGATTCAATTCCGCGTGACTGACGAAGGTCCGGGCTTCTCGCCTGAAGCGCTCAAGTACGCCACCGAACAGTTCTACATGGGCGACCCGTCCCGCCGAAGCGACGGACATTACGGCATGGGCCTCTATATCACCCAGTTTGTTGCCCAATTACATGGGGGTGAACTGCATATCGCTAACTCCCCGGTGACGGGCGGGGGCGAGGTGACGATGGAGGTGCCGGTGAGGGGGAATTAATCGGCGTTTTCGATGTTTGAATTCACATCAGTTCGTATCACAAAGGCGACTTCCTGGGTGTTGTCTCCCTAACTGCATACCAGCCTAAAGCCTCTCATTACCGCACCCAGTTCATAATCTTCGCTGGCCGAGCTTGCGTTTCCATAAGGGTTCGAAAAGAGCTCATACCTCGTAATCTGTCATGTTCATCGTTCTTTTCAATGAATTCACTTCCCGTGAGTTAGAGTAATATAGAAAAACCGATCTTATCTCCTCAAAGATAGGATCGGCTTCTATCATACCATAAATGTATAAATTTACCTTTATGATCAGTCACATTTCTATCCTTCAACCACCCAGCCCGTGAATCAAGGTCTGTACGATCGGAACGTTCCCCGCCGCCACAACGCCAATCCAGCCACTAAGCACGATCCACGATAATACTCTTAATCTCATAGCTCTTTTCCACCTCACAGAATAGATATTTGTACTTCTCTTGAACCTCCCTGGATGCCTCATGTCGGAACTGCTCAAACAACCGAGCATATCGAATCAACATCGATTCATGGTTGAACCTCAAAGCAAGCTCCATTCCTTCAAAAAGCTGCCGAACCCCCATCTCAACCCGCCGCGTGCGAAATTCGTATTGAGCCAATTCCCACAAATACCGGACGTACTGATCCGCCACAATCTGTGTATTGTAATGACCAAAACGGCATGACCGTTCTTTGTATGTCAGATGTGCCCCGAACCGCTCGAGCAGATGATCCACGTTCAACTCAAACTGGTTAGCCGCCTGCAAAATCCGGTACATCGCTGGAACAACCTACTGCACATGCGATGCGACCCATTCCGTATAATCCGCCAGTACCTGTATATCGCCTGACATTAAGCGGTACACATAGGCATTGGCCCGGCCCCATTCCTGAAACTGTTCCACAACCCGTTGCTCTTCCTCGTCTTTCACGTCAATTCCATGTAGAGCGCCACCGCTGTATAAAGTCACATACTCCAAAGCCCGAGCATATTCTTGTCTGGCATCACACACATTCGCTCTCAACAAATACGCATACAACAGATAAAAAAGCTCCGTCCGAGACGCCCCCTTATCCATCGCCTCCTTCCGTTTTCGATTTACCCGATGGCGGTATTGAATCGTCGCTTTCTGCTCCAGCTTCTCTGCCAGGGATTCAACCCGATCCCACCGATGCAAAGAAGCGTACACATCCGCCAAATCCTTCAATGCATCTAGCTGAACCCCTTCGTCCAGTCGGTCCACATAGTCTTCGAACAAAACGGCGGCGCGCAAATTCTCCTCTTGATCTTCTCCGAGATGAATCGTAAACAAGCGATACCGGCTTAACGCCAATCGCTCGGAATGCTGGTACTTCTCGCATTCAGCAACACACTGGTACAGCAGAGCAGCTGCCTTTCTTTTTCCCTCTCGAAAAAACTGCTCCGCCATCTCAAACAACACTGGCATATAAGATAATCGATCCGCCACCGCCTGCACCAGTCGCTTCAGGCACCCCAGCTTGTTCAACTCCGCGCACCGCCGAATAAACGGGCCCAGCCGCCTCCAATGCAACGGCATACCACGCAGACATTCTTCTAAGTAAATCTCGTAAAGGGCCCCTTCCTCCAACCCCATCCCCTCCGTGATGAGATCCAAATTATGTATAGAAATTTGCCGATACCCGCTCAATATCGCACTGATCGTTCCTTGATTAATCCCGGTCATCTCGGAAAACTGCTGACGCGTCAGCCCAGACCAAATTAAATAGCTCTCTAACTCTTGTCTAACCGTGGTTGCAGGTTTCATGGGAATACCTCCCCCGCGTCCAAATCATCCTTTTCATCCTGATTGTATAGCCTTTTTTAGACACAGTCAATAAAAATAGTACTTATATATACTATTTTAAAATATTTATTTCTAGTATACTTATCTGTATTTGCCTAACCACCTTACCTACCCTTAAAAGAAGAGGTGGTAATCTATGAATCTACCAGAAATCGTTGGAAAACGAATTCGTGAATATAGAAAACAAAAGAACTGGACTCAAGAACAACTGGCTGAAGCCGCATCGCTTCACTACAGTTACATAGGCGGAGTAGAACGAGGGGATCGCAATATCTCGTTGGAGACGTTGGAGAAAATTGCTGTTGCCTTGGATGTCCCAGCTGGAGACCTATTTCGTACCGAAGTGGTACTCGATAAACAGCAGTTACTTGATGAGCATATGAAATTGGTTAGCAGCAGAAGTGCAGAGGAGATTGCGTTGATTACGAAGATCACGCGAGATGTGATTTGGGGGATGGGGATGAAGAGTTAGAAACTTTCTTAAAAAGCTTCCGCTCTGAGGTGATGTTGTGGCAGTTTTGCGCATTTTTCTAGGAAATCGAATCCGCGCCATACGAAATGCAAAAGGCCTCACTCAACAAAACTTGGCGGATTTGTCCGGTTTGGACTATAGATACATCGGAGCTATTGAACGGGGAGAACGAAACTTCTCAATCAATACCCTGGAGAAGGTCCTCTCTGCACTAAAGATTTCTCTGAATGAACTTGCTTATTCGGGTGTTGAGCAGAGTGAAAGGGATTCTGTTCGGTGGGAAGCTATCGACCAGTTCATTGCGAGTACTGAGGGATTGGCTGAGGAGCAGATTGAAATATTACAGCGGGTGAATCGGGAAGTTTTGAGGGCGTTTAAATAAACCTTCTCATAGGGATAGTTACTAGTTATTTATAACGTAGATTGAATAGAAATCTCTTGCCCTCTATTTTTTCAGAATCTGCCACTTAATTGTATAAACATGGAAGTAGAGGTATAATAAAAAATATTTTAACTAAGGGTGAGATTATGGCAGCAAAAAAAGTGGAAGACTTATTAAATAACCCTGATATCGATGCATTAGTACAAGCTGTTGAAGAAGCGACTAGGGCCACTGTGATGAGTTCAACTCGGTTCATCGAACCAGCGGGAAATTTAAAGAATGGATAGAAGAAGTGGGACTAAACTCAACTAAAAAGATCGCTTGGTGGAGAAAGGTTTTTGGTGCTCAACCCGAAAGGTCGCCATTAAACAAGCAAAAGAGCCAGCAACTAATTGCTGAATTATCTCAACAGATCAATAATCTTAACGATATTCTGCATTCCGAAGATGACGCAGATATGAACTATAAATGGTCTTCTAGTGATGCTATTGAAACCGAGGACTCTGGGGAAGCAGGAGTTGGCTTTAAAGGATTACAGTCAAATCTTAAGGTTTCCGATAAAATCAAAAGCGATAGTAGTGTAGAAGTAACTGAAGCATCTCGTCGCTCAAAAGTAAATTACTTACATAGGCATATGCTTGATTTCCGGCGTTTATTTAGAGAAATATCAGAGTTGGCAGGAACTGATGCATTTCTAATGCTGGATGACTTATATCATATTAGAAGATCCGATCAAGCTAATGTATTAGATTATTTTCATAGAGCTACAAAAGGAAATCAAGTCTGGCTTAAAGCAGGAACAATAAGACACCGAACAGATTGGTATCTACATAGTGACCCCCCAAAGGGTCTAAAACTAGGTGATGATGCCGACGAGATAGATTTAGACATCACTTTGGAAAAGTTCTCGATTGCAAAAACGTTCTTATCCAATATTCTACATGAAATTGCTGAAGAGGCTGGAGCTCCAAGTCCTAGAAACATTATGGCCGACACCGCCATGGATAGATTGGTTTTGGCAAGTGGGGGAGTTGCACGTGACTTCCTAACTATCTTCCGTAGGTCCGTTGAAGTAGCACGTGAAAGGGGTGGAGGATTTAGAGGACCAAAAATTGGGGCAGAAGATGTCAATCGTGCCGCTGGTGAACATGACTCCTCTAAAAGAGAAGAGTTAAAAAGGGATACTAATGATGAAAGAGAACGCCTTGAAAGACTGTTTGAGAGTGTAAGAGAATTTTGTTTTAATACAGGGTCAAATTGCTTTTTAGTTGAACGAGATTGGAATCAAGATGGAGCAAAAGATATTGAAGAGTTAGTTGACTTGCGACTCATTCATCGTATTAATCCTAGAGTTACTGTTCGAGACAGAGCAGGGAGACTTTATATTGCATACATGCTAGATTTAAGCCAATATACTGGTGATAGGAAGCGACGTGGGCTTAATATGATCTCATTTTGGTCAAAAGATGGTTCTGAACAGTTAAGAAAAGCTAGGTTGATTTTTGCCGAGAGGCCGATAAAGTAAAAATTCCTGGGCATCCTTATTGGGATGCCTTTTTAACAATTCAATTAACTTAAGGATATTTACTTAATTTGTAATTTAGTTCAAAATCTTTATTATTTATACTATTCACACTCCTATAGCTCGTTATATTTATTCATTTTCCCAAAAGACTTGTCCACCGGATACTTCTCTCCATTCCGCCGCATCTTGTCCCGAATGATTTCCTCGATATTGAGGCCCAGCGCATCGGCCAGGTACACTGAGTAGATCAGCACATCGGCCAGTTCGTCGGCGATGTCTTGTTTCTTCTGCGATACGGCATCTTCGGACGTTCTCCACTGAAAATTCTCTAACAACTCGGACGCCTCAAGACTCAGTGAGATCGCTAAATCTTTCGGATTATGAAATTGCGCCCAGTTGCGCTCCTCCCGAAAAGCAAGCAGCATTTGGATCAGCTCTTCATTCATGTTTGTACTCCTATCATTCTGTCATTTGATTGAGCCACTCCATCCACGCAAAAAGAGGCGGTTCTCCCCTTCACTCGGGGCCCGCCTCTAGTCGTCTCTTGGTGTGGCCATGCTTTGGCCCTTGGTACATTCTTCCTAATACCAAGTTATTATAAAATGGAAAGTTCGTCAATTACCGCCTAAATACGTCTCATACTACGACGTCGTAAGTAATAGATCATAATCGCCAATGTCGCCGCCAAAAAAACAATCTGCATCAACGTACGAGGCAACAAAGCTTGATGAGCTTCCGTCGCCATGCCAGATAGGGCGTAGTAAACATTTGCCGGAAACATACAGATGAGGAGAAGCGAGAGACCTCCCGCCGCCCAAGTGACTGTCGGACGCCACAACAAACCAAGTGCCCCGGCCAATTCCAACACTCCGGTGAGCGTCACAATAAACCCAGGGTAAGGCAAAGCAGGCGGCACCATACTGATCAACTCCTCCCGCATCCCCACAAAATGAACGGTGCCGGTCAACACGAACATCGCCGCAACTCCGCCCCGAAGGGCGACAGGCCAAGGACGCAGTCGTTTCACTCCCGCCGCTCCCAGGACAAGAACCACCAGCGGGACAACGATAAGGGGGATGAGAGGTTCCACGCACAGACCTCCTTTTTATCATTTTCACAAAAATCGTGCCCTCAGAAACCTTTGGAGATCATCAGATACAGAATCCCAAGCGGAAGCAACGTCGCGATCGTCCCGTAAACCGTCCAATTCCGAGAAGCCTTATGGTAGGCTGCTGAAACGGTGCCCTTCTCGATACCATCGGCGCTGAGTCGAATCATTTTGCTTTGCATGGGAATGAGGATAAACAACCAAATCAATCCGCTCAAGGCAAACAAGCCGAGGGACACGGTAAGCCAATTCAGCCCGGCCAAAGAGTAGCCCAAGCCGCCCGTCATCATGCCGCCGGAAAGGACGATCAGGACCAGTCCAGGAATCGTAAAAATATAATCTGCGATCATCACGTTCTTAGCCGCATAGTGCATAATTTGTGGATTCCCCGTCCGGTCTGCCCGGATTTTCCAAAATGCCGCCGTGATGATATTTCCCACCAACAATAAGACACCTAATACATGCAAGGTTAACCATACTCCCATAACCGATCACCCTTTCTGTTCCCGTTTTCTGACGGGGTTCAAAATGTTCGTCATCAGTGAAGTTAAGTCCTGTGCATTAACCAGCGCGTGCACGTTCGGAATTCTGGCGCGAATTCGGAATCCCAGCGTCATGAGCGTGAACAACTCTGCGGTTTTGCCCGCCTCGACCGTGTCGGGAATAACGCCGTGCTGCTGACCCGTTTCAATCCAGATCTGAGATAAGTAAACGGTCCGCTCATAATACTGCTTCAGAGCCTCTGCAACGGTCGGGTCCTCTTCCTTGCCAAACAAATACACGAGCACTTTGTTGGTCACATTCTGCGGGTTTTCGAATTCAACAATGCTGTCCTTAATCTTCTGCATCGGATCATCGAAGTTCCGCCGACCTTGCTCAATCTCATGCATGAAGCGTCGGTTCGTTTCTTCAAGCCCTTCTTGCAGGATCAGCACAAAGATGTCGTCCTTGCTGTTGACATAATGGAAAATCGCGCCTTTAGACAGGCCAGATCTGCCCATGATGTCCTGCGTTGTAATCGAATGGCATCCCTTCTCCTGAATCAACTCTTTCGTTGCATCAATCAGCCGTCTTAACGTCCGTTGTCTGCGCTCCTCCTGTTTCAACTCGAACCCTCCGGAAAATTCTTCAAATTTGATGTATCTTCATTATAAATACCGACCGTTGGTTTGTAAATAGAGGGCTCCAGTATTTGTACTCTACAATTCTGTTTTTGATTTCGAACCACAATCCATTTACACAAAAAGAGGCAGTCCCCTTTGATTGGGAACCGCCTCATATTAATTATTGGATTATGCCATGCTTCAGCCAATAATTAATAACTTAACTGATTGACTCAGGTAATCTGAGTTCAAGCTTGTCCAAATCAACGACAAAACCGTTTGCTTGTAAAATATCCAAGCCTAGCAATCCCTGATGTGACTTAGGCAGCATGCCTACATCAACTTCGACTCGCTCCAATCTAAGAGAATCTATGATAATCTCGTCAAGAATTTTCGTGTAAAAAGGGACAGTTCCACCAATTCCATACGCCTCGTAAACCGGATCACCATTTTCATAAGTAACCCCAATTTTCTCCAGGACATCCGGACTGAATACCGTATGCGAAGAACCTGTGTCAACAATAACGTCCGAGATTTTCATAGATTGACTACGATATTGTACGGTCAGCTCTACCGTAAGCAAGTTGCCATCATAATGGATATCCATACTTAATGCCTCATTCTAACCAACGGGTTATTTCGTATATGGATGACACATTCTTCGTTTGAGGTGTGATACACAATCTGACCTGGCTCCACATTAAAGAACGCCTTGTTAGCCTCATGGTCAGGAACAGTTCTTACAGGGGCGACTTCTGTAACAATCTTCTTTCCCTCTTCCTCGCGATAATCAAGAACGGAAAGAAGGACGAATTGATCGGGAAACAGCTTTCTTACCTCCTGCCACTGCATCGTAAACCCTCCTTATTCAATGGATATCCGCATAGCCGATCGCGCTAGTTGATTATAGTTTACCATAATTCTCTGGCTTGCCTTAGCATTTTATATTGTCGGGAAATAGTCTTTTTAAATCGTATCGATATTATTTTGTAAATTCTCCTTTAATGCATCAATAATCATTATCGTCGTGGGATAATTTCGAAATTTGATATGATAAGCCAGATATAGTTCATTCGTTACTCTAAACTCAGGATAGATTATTTTTACGGTATGATTGTGAATAGATTTTTCTAGCATATAATTTGGAAGAATGCTGATTCCAGCTCCATGTTCTATCGCCGTCAATATTGAATGAAGATCCGGGAGAACATGTTTGATTTGCATTTGCGGTCTTTTCTTAAAATATTCTCTCCAAAATCTTCTGATGATCGGTAATTCACTGCCATAACTGAGCCAATCTTGTGAACACAACCAGGCTTCAAAGCGTTCCTTATCTTCATAATGATGTTCTTCAAAGTGATAAGGTGCAACCAGTACAAATTCTTCTTGAACATAATGGATATATTCAATGCCAGGGGCAGGGATTTTTTGGGACGTGATAATCATGTCAAGTTTTTCCTCGATCAGTAATTCAAGAATATAGGAGGCCACCCCAAAAGTTGCATTAACTCGAAATGGAAATTTATTTAAATTACGAGCTAAATTCTCACGGAAGTATTCGTATCCTGTACCGATTTTAACCATGGGGACGGTTAATGAGTTTTCCATTTTGAATTTTTGTGTAGTCTCCTCCAAAGCTTCAATAAGAGGAACCACTTGTGTGTAAAGCTCTTTCCCTTTTTCGGTGGGAATCATTTTTCTTGCAGTTCTCGTAAATAATTTTTCGCCAAGCTCAGCTTCCAATGCGGCTAAATGCTGGCTCAATGCAGGTTGAGTCATTAACCTTATTCTTGCCGCTTCAGAGACTGATCTATATTTATAAATACTGATAAAGCTACGGTACCATTCAAAATCCACAGCTCTTCCCCCTTTACCAAAGGATATGTGAAAAAGGGGTAAGCAAAGCTTACCCGAAAATTTGGGGCCTAATAATCCTCTTTTGTTGTTGAGCACCCCAAAGAGTAAATAAGATGCCTGCGACTGTAACGATCGAAGCGACCCATGGAACAGCTACTAGGCCTCCCCCAAATTGTAAATCAATAACCACACCTCCGATATACGCACCAAGCGCATTTCCTAGGTTAAAAGCGGCTATATTTAGCGTCGACGCTAGCGTTGGTGCTTCCTTGGCCGTATTCAGCATATGAAGTTGTAATCCTGGTACGGTTCCAAAAGCGGCTATTCCCAGTATAAAAATAGTAATCAACGCAGGTACTTTATACTGATCCGTAATTGAAAATACCGCCAAAACTATGGCCAACACAACGAGTATCCCGAGGAGTGACGGCATTAATTTGCGGTCAGCTAATTTTCCCCCAATAATATTTCCAAGCGTGATGCCGACCCCGAACAACACCAGGATATAAGAAATGAAATTTGTCGGGAACTTGGTAATATCAGTTAAAATCGGTGAAATATATGTGAACGCTGTAAAGACTCCTCCGAAACCAAACGTCGTCATTAAAAGAGCCACGTAAACTGCTGGTCGACGCAGCACACCAAGCTCCTGCTTTAGACTTGATGAAGTTGCTTCAACTTTGGGAACAAGTACAGCAATTCCTATCAAAGCGATGAGGCCTATTACAGTAATCGTCCAAAAAGTGGATCTCCATCCATAGGCTTGGCCGATAAATGTACCGATAGGGACACCCAAAATATTTGCAAGGGTTAGACCGGTAAACATGATGGCAATCGCTCCAGCCCGTTTTTCCTTAGGAACCAGCCCGGCTGCAATAATGGATCCAACACCAAAAAAGGATCCATGAGTTAACGCAGCCACGATCCGAGCTATCATTAAAACTCCATAGTTTGGTGCGAGGGCAGCCAATAAATTACCTGCTATGAATAGAATCATAAGAAACAGAAGCAACTGCTTTCGCTTCATTCGATGAGTCGCAATAGTAATGATGGGAGCTCCAAAAGCCACACCTAGTGCATAACCGGTAATCAGCAACCCTGTTAAAGGGATGGAAACCTTCAAGCTTTCCGCCACTTCAGGAAGTAAACCCATAATAATAAATTCAGTCATCCCAATCGCAAATGCCCCTATTGTTAGCGCAAGTAACGCCAATATCGGACTTTTACTTGCTGATTTATTTTCAATTTCTACTGCCTCCAAATAAATAACCCCCTTTTATTATGGCAACAAAGAATGCATGAGGCCACTATTTCAAAATAGCAGCCCCATTCCTTTATCCTAATTTTTCAATGACGGCTTTAGTTACAGCCAGAGTAGACTGAGGATTTTGACCAGTAATCAAATTTCCATCAACTTCATGATGGGATGTCCAGTTCGGTGCTGCACGAAAAATAGCTCCCAATTCACGAAGCCTGCTCTCCAGAAGAAAAGGAAGAACGTTGTCTAAGCCGGTTTGGGCCTCTTCCCCATTAGTAAAAGCATTTACCCGTTTGCCCGCCACAAGGGGCAGTCCATTCGATAGTCTGACTCCCGTAAGTCCTGCGGGGCCGTGACACACTGCAGCAACTATTTTCCCTGCTTCATAAAAGTCACGGATCAATTCGTGAAGATGTTGATTTTCCGGCAAGTCATACATCGTTCCATGACCACCCGGCAGGAAGATAGCATCAAAGTCACTAACAGTTACAGCATGGATAGGAACTGTGTTTTCAAGTTGCTTTGCAGATTCCAAAATTTCTCTTGGAGTTTCCTCATTCACGCTGTTTGGATCGACTGGACTCCGCCCTCCAAGCGGGCTTGCTACTGTAACCTGGTAGCCCTGCTGAATAAATTCTTGATAAGCTTCAGCGAATTCGGACAACCAAATTCCAGTTTTTCTTCCTTCATGGATATCTGAATGGTTAGTGACAACAATCAATATCTTTTTATTCACTTGGCTTCCTCCTTTTATAAGCGTTGACTGACTACAGGAATTATTCTACGGTTCAATAACTAATAAAACAAATTAGATTAATGCTATATATCCATAAATAAAATTATAGATAAACCGGAGTAAAGAGAATTCAAAACGAGGACGTAAAGTATCATGCGCCCAATTACAAGATAAGGGCCCGCCAATCGATAGGCAGTGGGCACGCTGTGAGCAGGATATCGGCGGATTCCCTAACTTGAAGGCATGTTTACCACAGGCACCGGTCAGGGATTTTTGTATCTGATGCAGTGGAATCGAGCCAACCCGAACCTCTCACTCCAAGGCTGCATGGTGACTCAAGCGGTAGTCGCCCTTATCTTTAACCTCGGAGCGCTTTATTTTCTTAAAAGGAGAAATGTTTATCATTGGACAAGCTAAATGTAAATATAAAAACTGACGCGGAGGACGCCGTCCATGCCATCCTATGCCAACAAACCAGCCTTAATCTCTGAAATTCAGAAAACCGCTCGATTATTTATCGATTGAGAAAGGTTGGATGGAAAGGATGAACACAGTGGCCCCAAAGTTCAGCAGAGATCAAGTGAAAGCCTTCATTAAAGACAACGATTTAAAAACAATGGCGGATGTTCAGTCTGCCCTAAAAGAATTGTTTGCCGACACGCTGCAAGAAATGTTGGAGACGGAGCTTGATCATGAGCTGGGCTATGCTAAGCACGACGTTGCAAATAAGCAGACAAAGAATAGTCGCAATGGGAAGAGCAAGAAGATGATCACCAGTGAATACGGTGAACAGGAGATTCGTGTGCCCCGCGATCGTAACGGTGAGTTTGAACCCATGATCGTAAAGAAGCATCAGTCGAATGTAACCGGCATTGAAGAGCAAATCATTGCGATGTATGCCAAAGGCGTTAGCACTCGGGACATCCAAGATCACTTAGCTCATCTGTACGGCATTGACGTGTCTCCGACGATGATCTCGAACGTGACCAATAAGCTCATCCCCCTCGTTAAACAATGGCAAAACCGTCCGCTGCAAGGCGTGTATGCCGTTGTATTTATGGACGCCATTCATTTTAAGGTGAAGCAGGACGGCGCGATCGTAAATAAGGCAGCCTACATGGTCATCGGCATCGATCTCGACGGAAACAAGGACGTTCTCGGCATGTGGATCGGGGAGAATGAGTCCTCGAAGTTTTGGTTTAGTATGCTCAATGATCTGAAAAACCGCGGCGTTCAAGACATTCTCATTACATGTGTGGATAATCTCACCGGCTTTTCGCAGGCTATTACCGCTTGTCCGAATACGGAAATCCAAAAGTGTGTGATTCACCAGATTCGCAATTCAACGCGCTATGTATCCTACAAGGATCTGAAAAAAGTAACAGCAGATTTGAAGCCCATCTACAAGGCTGCAACGGAGGACATGGCCTTAGTAGAACTTGATCGATTCGAGGAGACCTGGGGCAATAAGTATCCGCTGATCGTGCGTTCTTGGCGCACAAACTGGGATGAGATTGCAACTTTCTTCAAGTATCCTCCGGAAATTCGTAAGCTCATCTATACGACCAACATGATTGAAAGCTACCATCGTCAACTACGTAAGGTCACGAAGGGAAAGAGCATATTCCCATCTGACGAATCCTTACTCAAGATGCTTTATCTCGCTACGATGGATGTTACTCGCAAGTGGACAGGCCGTGTCCAGAATTGGGGACAGATCTTGCTGCAGCTCTCCGTTTTCTTTCCGGATCGCATCGGCCCCCATCTACGTTAATTGATTCCGGCATTTTCACTAGGAGGGTTTACACAAAATTCTTGACAGACTCACCAAAATATAAATTACCTTGAGCTTTTGTATACTAAAGTTCAAGATAATTTGTTGATATATACACGTCATAATGGGCTATCTTATACCTCTGAGGGACGCATAACAAATGAGTATACGGAAGACAAGCAATTTGAGATGTTCGCGGAAGCAGTGGGCGCTAAATAACTTCAGCATCCATGACTTGGACCATTTCAAAGTAACCCGGAGTGGAATTGGGCGCAATTCCACAATCCGAAGGATTTGGCGATTTCGCTAAGCCTCGAGGCATCCGAGCTGTTGGAGAATTTCCAATGGAAATCGTCTGAAGACGCGGTATCGCAGAAAAAACAAGAAATCGCCGACGAACTGGCCGACGTGCCTGATCTACTCGATTTATCTGGCCGATGCGCTGGACCTCGACATCGAAGACATCATTCGGAACAAAATGCGGCGGAACGGCGCCAAATATCCGGTGGAGAAGTCTTTTGGCAAGATGACCAAATATAACGAGCTATAGGAGTGCGGGACGTCGCCGGCCTGATCGAAGCCGCCGCGAACAACTGGTATCTGAAGCAGCTCGGCTACAGCGCGGTAGATGAGTTTATGAAGCGGATCGAGGAGGAGATAGGGTCGTAGGGGCTGCTGGCGAGCTCCTATGATCCCAACGAACCCAATGGTGAGTGAGGGAGGTTCAACGCAAAGATGTTGTGGAAAGTGAACGGAGTCAGTGTGCTGTATGCTTTTTCTCTATGTGTTCAAGTGGAGCTTCTGATGAATGTGTATCGGCTGGAAAGAGTCACTGGAATCGCCCATATGGATCGTTATGTTCCTGTGGCGGTGCTCCTTCTCTTTGTTCTGTTCTCCATCCTATCTTATGTTCTGACGAAGTTCCAGCTGAGCCCAGGAAAACGAAAGTACCTAACAACGATCTTGTGGATTCCTTATTTCCTGCTGTTCATCAAAGGATTTGCCTCTGCCTATCCGATCACCGATCCCCAAGAGGTGCCGCTTCCGGGGATGGGGTTGGTCATGATCGCGGCGTGTGGGTTGTATCCGTTCTATATTGCGGGTTTGATGTTTTGTGAGGATCTTAGAGCAAGAGAGGTCTGGTAGTGTTTGGCAAGGTTTAGTATTAAGCAGTAAGAAATGGGTTTAGAGGGACACATTTTTAGGAGATTAGAGAAAATTTAAGGTGCCTCATAATAATTAAATCTATTTGCATTTTATTAATCCAAAATCTACCATAAAAAATTTTTTTAAAGTTATAAAAACTATTTTGCCTGTTACGCAATCAAAAACTAATTTTGGGTGATTGAATTATATCCTTATAATTTTAAATTCGTAGATGGAGCTTCTCCAATAACATTAATTTCGAATATGAACTGTCGAAAATTGACACATTTTTTCTAATACATATAAAAACATCTTTTTTTCGACAAATGACAATGATTTACTTTGTTATAATATATATGGGATTATTAAAAAGTCATAAAGAAAGATAGAAAGGAGGGGTGTAAGTACCTAGGGCATGAATGTTAATAACTTAAAATTATTTAAGGAGGAGGCTAAGCAAATGTTGGAAAGAATTAAAAATGAATTTAATTTAGAAAACAAGCTCGCTTATTTATTCGCCGTACTATCAGCGGCACTAATTTCGTCTTTATTATACGCTACTAACGCTTACGCTGATTTACAGGGTATATTTTATCCAAACTCCAGTAAGGCTACATATGGCACTGCAAATAACGGTTCAGGTTATACTGATGATTTGGCTTATTCCTATTGGAGGTCAGAAACTGCGCAAGGAAATAGTAATACACCTACTACATTGAGATTTTTTAATGTAAAAACAAGTAATGGGGCTAGTAAGCCATTTGGTGCTCAATATGGCATTTATAAAATCGTAGATCTACGTGAAAAAAGCAAAAGATTTGATGGATAATATTGATCTGCACCTACCAACTCTTTTACCTGATAACTTTAAACAAGAAAGTGTTATTTATAATGAACCACCAGCAATAATTAGGAATTCACTGCATAATTTTGATGAAGATTCCGTAAAAGAAGTAACAATTAGGTATAGAGATCAAAAGGACCCAACAAAATGGATAGATTATACCACTAAAAAGATGGAAATTGAACTAGTTGACAAAAACGTTCAACAAATTGAAATTAACGGAGTTCAGGGACAGTATTTAGAAAGTAAAGAGAAGGGAATTAGAGTGTATAATTGGTTTTCAAATGGAGCAAGTCATTTCGTTGTTGCTAAATATGGAATTGAGGAATCACAAATTTTGAATTTTATAAATTCGATAAAATAGTTTTAAATTATCAGAACCTTAAAACTAGGTCCTGATAACAATTTTAGTACAAGGAGGAACCATGAAAAAAGAAAAAGTTATGGTGGTTGTTTTATTGCTAATGACAATTTTAGGTTGTTCTTCAAAAGATAATCTTACAAAAACGAATGACATGATAAAAGAATATATTGATACTGCAAAAGTACCAGTTATTCAGGGTTTGGAAGTAAAAGAAGTCCTTGTTAATCTTGACAAAGAGACAGAAGAAGGGCTCCGAAATACTGTCATTATTTCGTACACGGATGAGAAGGGAAAACTCACTAAAAATGTAAATACGGATTCAAACGTATCGATATTTTATGGTCCTTATGATGGTGAGAAAGTTTTAACGATATCCATAAGCAAAGTTGAAGTTGAGCACGCTAATGAGATGCAAACTAAAAATATAAATAACCTTGAGCTATTGTATACAAAAGTTCAAGATAATTTGTATATTTATACACGTCATAATGGGCTATCTTATACCTCTGAGGGTCGCATAACAAATGAGTATACGGAAGACAAGCAATTTGAGATGTTCGCGGAAGCAGTGGGTGGATGGTAATTAACTTCAACTAACCAGGGTCTGTAAAATAAACTGTGTAAACTCTCCAACCAATCTATTAAACTAGGAGAAAGGTTGGATGGAAAGGATGAACACAGTGGCCCCAAAGTTCAGCAGAGATCAAGTGAAAGCCTTCATTAAAGACAACGATTTAAAAACAATGGCGGATGTTCAGTCTGCCCTAAAAGAATTATTTGCCGACACGCTGCAAGAAATGTTGGAGGCGGAGCTTAATCATGAGCTGGGCTATGCTAAGCACGACGTTGCAAATAAGCAGACAAAGAATAGTCGCAATGGGAAGAGCAAGAAGATGATCACCAGTGAATACGGTGAACAGGAGATTCGTGTGCCCCGCGATCGTAACAGCTCTCCGTTTTCTTTCCGGATCGCATCGACCCCCATCTACGTTAATTGATTCCGGCATTTTCACTAGGAGTGTTTACACAAAATTCTTGACAGACTCTCATTATTCAAGATGGACTTTCCCTAATTTACTTGACACGAAGTTAAGACCAATCTGTTATGAATGTTGTTTTTCATATTCCACTGGGCTCATATAACCCAATGCGGAATGCATTCTTTTCGTATTATAAAACATTTCGATGTACTCGAAGACTGCATTTCGTGCTTCCTTTTCATTGGTGAACTTTCTTGTTTCCGGCATCAGTTCGCGTTTTAACGTTTTGTAAAAGCTCTCCATCACGGCATTGTCATATGGATCTCCCAAGCGGGACATGCTGAGGATGGCTCCATGTGCTGCCAAGGTGCTTTGGTAACGTCGGCTTGTATATTGCGAACCTCGATCCGTATGTACAATCAGTCCTGCTGACGGACGTTCCCTTCCAACGGCTTGCAAAAAGGCGTCTATCACCAACTGTTCGGTCATTCGGGTGTTCATTGCCCAACCGACAACTTTCCTTGAAAATACATCAAGATAAGTGGCCAGATAGAGAAATCCATGCTGAAGGGGAAGGTAAGTGATATCTCCAACCCAGAGCGTGTTTTTCGTTTGGGCTTCAAACGCACGTTTCACTAAATTGTCCATGATTCCCGATCCTTTTGATTTTCGTCCGATCCGACTTCGTTTTCGATAAGAAACGGCAGCCAGTCCCATCCGCTGCATCAGGCGAGCGACACGGTTCTTGCTGGTAAACAAGCCGCGTTTGCACAACTCTAAAGCGATCCGGGGACTGCCATATCGACCCTTGAATGCTTTGTACACTTGCAAAATGGCTTCCTCGAGAATTTCCTGGTCGATGGTTCGTTGACTTTTTCTGCGTTTCTTCCAGTCATAATACCCTTGGGGGCTGATTCCAAGCACTTTACACATGAGCCGGACGGGATAGGTTTTTACGTGGCTTTGAATAAACCGATACTTGGCTACTCGGGCTCCTTCAAGAATGCCTGAAACTTTTTTAAAATCTCATTCTCCCTTTCGAGTTCTTCCAAGCGCTTTTGTAGCCGTCTGATTTCGAGATCCTTGTTGGCGATTGGTTTCCCGTTACCTGTAAATGCTTCATCACCGTGTGTTTGATATTCATACACCCATCGGCTCAGCATCGTAGGAAGAATGCCTAAAGCCTTCGCAACATGGGAGACCTTCTTTCCTTCATCCATGATCTGCATCACGGCAGCTATCTTGAAGGCTTTGTCATACTTTTTACGCACCATTGAAAAACACCCCCTTTACACAAAGTTATCCTTAGTCTTAACTCCGTGTAAAGAGGATTGATGAAAGTCCAAGAATTGGTGATTTTTTTCTTCTTTTTAACATTCAATAAAAACGGAGCGTCCAGCGGTCAGCTTTCACTGACTTTTTGGACAGCCCCTTCGGTTGCAAAATGCACAAATGACATAAACATTATCCCATTCCCGTAGTCGCTTTTACCGCAACCAAACAATTATACAAACACTCGCTTGACTTGTAAATATAAGGAAAACTTAATCTGATCAGTGCACATTTACTTCTGACAATACAATTCCTTCTTCAAAGGAGTTCACTTCGTTGTGCCAACGAAGAATAACATTCTTTAAGTTCTTATAATTGGGAACTTTGTTTTTTGTAACTAAAGGAACTACTTCATTAACATTAAAGTAATTGATTTTCTTTATTGTATTAGAGGGATTAAAATTCCCATTATCTCCTTTGTAATTAATCTCTACCTGCAATTCAGATACTTTTTCATTTCCAATGTACTTGACAGTAGGGTTTTCGATGTAATGATTCCCTTCCTTTGTGAATCTTATAGTCACTTCCCAATTTTTTGATTTTCCAGAGTATAATGCTTCACTTATAGTCGTCGATCTACTATTTATTAACAATAAACAGGCAACAATTAAAACAATACCGAATACAATACTTGATAACATAACTTTCCTTTTTCTTGATAATTTAATCAATTTTTTCGCCACCCTAAATAATGTCGAAGACAAGCGAATTGAACTTTGCATTCAATTCGCTTGTCTTGTGATAAAAATTAGTAATTTTTATGATACCAATCCCATTGATAGCCATAATCATTAGAAGAGTCATAAGCCCAATCATAAGAAATACCGGCGGAAGGTCCAGACTTATCAAATGACAAAGAGCCATTAGCAGCCAAATATTTATGAAAATATTTTCCTACAATAGAGGAAGAGTCGATTTTTCCACTTCCATTATGGGCTTTTCCAATTTTTATTTGCGACCATCCTTTATTACGATCAACTATAAAGGTTGTCCCATTTTGCTGAAATGCTTGTATTAAATTTACTGACCATCCAATTCCTGCTCCGGGAGTATACGTGTTATATCCAGTAATTTGGTTTCCGGCAGTTTCGGCACGTATTGCTGGATTTGATTGGCTAAATCCAAAGGTTTTATAAGAATACTTAGCTGTTGATGGATATGCATCGAAGTCATCTGTCCATGCTAGTCCCCATTGATCATCAGAAGTAAAAGTAGGTCCATAATTCCAATCCCAATTGTAATTTACCAAAAAATCAACTTTTCCAGCTGCTGCAGTAACTTGACTCAAAGAGATCATATGAGTAAAATTTGTGCCAAGTTGTTGCGTAGTTATTTCACCGTCACCAATGTAAGAGGATTCTGCGTAATGACCAGCATACGAACCATTTTGTGCAACTATATCCTTCTTTTGTTCAAGTTCAAGATTTTGAATTACAATAATAGGATATCCGTGATCTTGAAGATACTCGTTTAACTGATCTTCATTCATATCTGCTTTTGCGTAGGTAGTAGAAGATGATATTACTCCGAATGCAATAGCCAATATTGCAAAGCTTTTCATAAATTTTTCATAAAAGTTACCCTCCCTTTTTATCGTGCTAATAATTATTGAGGCTTTTTATGATTCAGCTGGCCAGCTTATCACCAATTTCTTACAATTATATTTTTTCATATATTGGGCGTTTTTTCAAGTTATTTTTAATATTTTACTATTATTTATAGACTATACTATTATTTGGGATTGTTTTGACTTTTTTATCCAAAAATATTTCAGGATGATAATACTTTGCTTCCTCGTTATTTGCTATTGGTTTGCTAAGTTAAGAATCCGACCCTGCTAGTAAGTAAGTTGATGTGGAGGTATGGTCTATGGAAGATTGCCAGAATGAATTGGACATGTTTCAAGCTGCTCTTGAAATTGAGTCAGTAAGCTGGGCACGGGAACACGCATCTTTCAGCTACCAATACTAAACAGCGAAAAGCCCCTTTTTCTGCCCCCGCCAACGGTTGAGGGCTTTTCTTTTGTAGATGCGTACGCACATGATATTTGAAGAAAATTTCTCGCAGGTCTCAATCTTTTATCTTTCACGGTCTGAAGGAAATCGCATGATCAGGCACTGGTGGGTGGCTACATGATAAAATAAAAAGGACGGCATGTTCAGTTGCCTCTTCAATTGAGCAAATGCTATTCCTGTAATTTGTTGTCACTGTCTACTCGTCACATGTGGGGTGCTGTACACTAAAATCGGGATGGATTTTATTGCAATTTTCTATCATCCGAATGTTGAGAAAGATAGTCCTTTAAGATACATGTTCTATTTCATAAAAAGAAACATTGATTCCGCTAACGGTGAATGATAGCCCAATTAACCGTTCATTGTTTAAATAGACCTATCTACCGTCAGTACTCATTCCATGTGGTGTAATTCAAGGGAATTAACAATTGGGGGACTGTTTTATGAAAACCGTATTTTTGGTAAAGCCGAGTATAGAATATTAAGACGAATACATTGATTTCAACGAGGAATGGAAGTCTAGCGGGGGTCTGTCAAGATTTCTGTGTAAACTCATTCCAAGCAATCCCCCCGAGGGGGGATTTGGCGCTTCTAACGTAAATAGTTACTGACCCGATCCGGAAAGAAGACCGAAAGCTGAATGAGCATCTGCCCCCAGTTTTGGACACGGCCTGTCCATTTTCGTGTCACATCCATCGTGGCCAGGTAGAGCATCTTCAGCAGGGCTTCATCGGTAGGGAAAATACTCTTCCCCTTGGTCACCTTGCGAAGCTGCCGATGGTAACTCTCAATCATATTTGTGGTGTAGATGAGTTTGCGGATCTCAGGCGGATACTTGAAGAAGGTGGAGAGCTCCTCCCAGTTGTTGCGCCAAGAGCGTACTATAAGCGGATACTTAGCGCCCCAGACTTCCTCGAAGCGCTCCATCTCTAGCAGCGCTCCTTCCTCGGTTGCGGCTTTGTAAATGGGCTTGAGGTCGGCAGTCACCTTCTTCAAATCCTTGTACGACACGTAACGAGTGGAGTTGCGGATCTGGTGAATGATGCACTTTTGAATCTCGGTCTTTGGATAGCCGGCCGCAATCGCTTCGGAGAAACCACTCAGATTGTCCACACAGATGATGAGAATGTCTTGGACACCACGATTTCGCAGGTCATTTAGCACGCTGAGCCAGAACTTACTGGATTCATTCTCCCCGATCCACATACCGAGTACATCCTTGTTTCCGTCCAGGTCGATGCCAATCACCATGTAGGCCGCTTTGTTAACTATGGCTCCGTCCTGCTTCACTTTAAAGTGAATCGCATCCATGTAGACGACCGCGTAGACGCCTTGAAGCGGCCGATTCTGCCATTCCTTAATGAGAGGCACGATTTTGTTGGTGACATTGGAAATGAGCGTAGGCGAGACTTCGATACCGTAAAGGTTTTGCAGATGGTCTTGAATCTCTCGTGTACTGACACCTTTGGCGTACAGGGCGATGATCTGATCTTCAATGCCAGTTACATTCTTCTGGTGTTTCTGCACAACAACGGGCTCGAACTCACCCATCCGATCCCGTGGAACTGCAATTTCCTGCTCTCCGTATTCGCTGACCACCGTCTTCTTGCTCTTGCCATTTCGGCTATTTGGCGTCATCTTGGCTTTGACCTCGTGCTTCTCGTAGCCTAAGTGCGTATCGAGCTCTGCTTCCAGCATTTCTTGAAGAGTTTCAGCAAACAGTTCTTTCAAAGCATTCTGCGCGTCTTGTGCTGTTACCAGCTTGTTCTCCTTAATGAAGGCTCGCAATTGCTCTTTCGTCCAAAGTCCCATGTATTCTCCCCAACCTTTCTATGTCTTCCATTTTACTGGGTTTAGGAGTTTACACAAACTATTTTACAGACTCTCTAGCGGGGAATCATATAATAAATTCGTGCTGAACATCATTAACCCAAACAGATACGTACACGTCATTAGATACACATAATACAAAATCAGAATATTACCATCTTTTTTATTCACATTTATGGTATCTTCATAAGAAAATAGATTGAGTCGTTTCTTCTTTACTTCCATTAGATCTCCTAAGTAGTTATTTTTCTGTCTCAACTATCAAAATTATTTTCTGATACTAATCTAATTTTCTAGCTGAAACTAACAAACTAACAGTTCACTGGTTATGGGATTTATATTTAAGTTTGGAAACGTAGACTATAATTTTCTGTTATATTCACAGCATTGTTTATTTTTCCATTACTTATTTGTAGAACTCGGTCAGTACTATAGATGATTTTTTTGTGATGTGTTGTATAAAGAATAGTCGAGTCATTACATTCTCTACGAAAGTTTTCCCATACGATTTGTTCTGTCAAATCATCGAGCCCGGAAGTAGGCTCATCTAAAATGATTAGTTGCGGTTTAGATAAGATTATTCTTGTCAATTCAAGACGTTGTTTTTCTCCTTTAGATAGGGTGTTTTTATCGACTAAGGTATTTAATTCCTAATTGCTTCAAAGCTGTCAAAATAAAGATTAAATTTAGATTGTTTGTACATCGTAAGCAATCTCCTAAATTCTGGAACTCATTAACTATTATTTTGAACCAACAAGTAATTCATATCAACACATTGAATGTGTTTTTAATTTTACAAATTAGTGAATATTTCCATATTTAATGACATTATTCAGTAGAACAAGAACCGATCAATCCGATAAGTAGAACATTCTCTTTTCAATCCAAGATTTGCTCTGCTCTTCATATTCAGGAGTATTTATCTTGTCCTGATGAGGTATTCATATTTTTTCACTAAAACGGCAACATTCAAGACTCCGAATCCAGAAGAAGCAGAAAGCCGGCCCTACCGGACCGGCTTCTCCCTCCAAATGGCTCGTCCACCCTTACCTCACAAACCGCCCGCTGCACACAAATCGCACCGTTTCCTGACGTTGGTTCGTGTTCACAATTAGATAAGGATAGAAAAGTTTGGGGGCAACCACAGTTCGAGCGTTATTCATTCACATGACCCGCATTGGGGCGCAAGCCTGTCCATTCTTTTCTTAGTTCAAAACAAACCTCGCTGATTATATTGAATTTTACAATCACGAACGTTTGCAGAAAAAACGCGGCGATCTCTCCCCGATAAAATACCGGAAATCAATCGCCGCTTAAACCACACTATTCGGGTGAACCTTCCCCCAGACGAAATGTTTTTCATAATCTAGCTTTTGCTAAAATCGGCAAACCGCTCCGGCTGATGGTTAAACTATTTGCGCAGCTCGGGGCTTGGGGCGATCTCTTTCACCCATTCGCCAGCGGCGGCTTCCGCGTTATTGCTTAGTCACAAGCTCCAGCTCGACCGGAATCGAGCTTTCTACCTGCTCGCCTGCGGCCACTTTCATCGCCGTTTCGATCGCCTTCTGACCGATCAATTCCGGCTTTTGCGCTACCGTAGCCGCCATCGTGCCGCTATTCACGGCGCTTACCGCGTCGTCCGTGGCGTCGAAACCGACGACGATAATGTCTTTTTTGCCTGCGGCTTCAATCGCCTGCAGCGCCCCGAGCGCCATTTCGTCGTTGTGGGCGAATACCGCCTGAACGTCGCTGTTGCTTTGCAAAATATTTTCCATAACCGTCAGCCCTTTGGCCCGGTCAAAATCGGCCGGCTGCGAAGCGACGACTTTCACGCCGTCTTTGCCGTCCACGGCGCTGTGGAAACCTTCGCCGCGATCCCGCGCTGCCGATGTGCCGGCAATGCCTTGCAGTTCAACGATGTTCCCTTTGCCGCCGAGTTTTTCAAGAATGAACTCCCCGGCCATTTTGCCGCCCGCTACGTTGTCGGAAGCGATGTGCGATACGACGGTACCGCCGTTTGCCGCCCGGTCTACCGTAATGACCGGAATATTGGCGTTGTTGGCCGATTCTACCGCCGTCACGACGGCGTCGCTATCGGTAGGATTAATGAGGATCACATCCACTTGTTGCTGAATCAAATCTTCGATGCCGCTGATTTGTTTCGAGGTGTCGTCTTGCGCATCGACGACGATCAGTTCCGCGCCGGCGGCCTGAGCCGCTTTCTCCGCGCCTTCCTTCAAAGTGACGAAAAACGGATTGTTTTGCGTGGAGATCGACAAACCGATTTTCACTTTGCCGCCGTTATCCCCCTTGCCGGCGGCATTCCCGGCGTTGCCTGCCGTCCCGCCTTCATTCCCTGTCGTGCACGCGGCAAGCAAGAGAAACAAAGCAAGCGTTAGCGGCCATACGATACCATACTTTTTCATTTTTCCAGGCTCCTTTTCGTTTAATTTTGCGCTTTTACGCTGTTCTTGTTTTCGAACGGTCGAGAAGCACCGCGATCAGAATGACAGCCCCTTTTACGACTTGTTGATAGAACGACGATACGTTAAGCAAGTTCAGACCGTTGTTCAGCACGCCGATAATGACGGCGCCGATCAATGTCCCGACGATCCAGCCTTTGCCGCCCGACAAGCTCGTTCCACCAAGCACGACCGCCGCGATGGCGTCCAGCTCATAAGAGACGCCTGCCGTCGGCTGCGCGGAGTTCAACCGCGAGGTGAGGATGAGGCCGCTGATCGATGCCAACATGCCGCTGATCGAGTAGACCAGCAATTTGACTTTGGATGTGCTAATCCCCGATAGCCATGTCGCCTCCTCATTGCTTCCGACCGCGTATACGCGCCGGCCGAAAGTGGTATGTTTCAGAATGATGTATACCACTGCAAACGCGAGAACCATCCAAATAATCGGTGTCGGTATTTGCAGAAAGTACCCTTTTCCAAGCAGAGCAAAATCTTTGTTTAAGCCGGTAATCGGCTTCCCGTCGGTGTAAACGAGCGTAAGTCCGCGGTAAATCGTCATCGTAGCCAGCGTGACGATAAACGGAGCCAGCCGTCCTTTCGCCACGATAAGCCCGTTGACCGCGCCCATAGCCGCTCCGGAGGCAATCCCGACGGCCACGGCCAGCCAGGTGTTCATTCCGCCGGCCATAAGCCCCGCCGTAAGCGCACTGGATAGAGCGAAAATGGAGCCGACCGATAGGTCGATGCCGCCGGTCAGAATAACAAAGGTCATCCCGAACGCAATCAGAGCGTTGATCGAGACCTGGCGAAGCACGTTAAGCAAGTTGTTGACCGTCAAAAAATTGTCGGCAAAAATCGACAGCGCGATCATGATGAGCGCCAGCCCGATAAGCGGCCCGATCCCTTGCAAGTTGAACCGTTTCAACGTTTGGGCGCCCGGCGTTTTAGCTAGCATATTGTTCTCCTCCCCCTGTGGCACAGATCATAATTTTTTCCTGCGTTGCCTCTTCTCTCGTAAAATGCCCCGTCAGCTTTCCTTCATGCATGACCAGAATTCTGTCGCTCATGCCCAGAATTTCCGGAAGCTCGGACGAAATCATCACAATCGCGACGCCCTCGGCCGCAAGCTTGTTCATCAGATCGTAAATTTCCTTTTTCGCGCCGATGTCTACGCCTCTTGTCGGCTCATCCAAAATGAGCACCTGCGGATTCGTCGCCAACCACTTGCCGATGACGACCTTTTGCTGATTGCCTCCGCTAAGCGAGCCGACCGCCTGCGCGCCGCTTGACGTTTTGATGCGAAGCCGCTGAATCATCGTGTCCGCCAGTTCCCGTTCCTTGGCCTCGCTGAGAAATCCGCCGTTTGAAACCGCTGTCAAATTGGTCATCGACAAATTGTCGCGGACGCTCATTGCAAGAAGCAGCCCTTCGTCTTTCCGGTCCTCCGTCACTAGCGCCAATCCGGCCCGGATCGCATCGCTCGGCTTGCGGATTTGCACCTTCTTGCCGTTGATGGCAATCGTTCCGCCGTCGATGGGCGATACCCCGAACAACGCTTTGGCCAGTTCCGTGCGTCCCGCTCCCATCAGGCCGGCGATGCCAACAATTTCACCAGCCCGGACGGAAAAGGAGATGTCGTGCAACACACCTTTTTGCGAGAGGTTCTCCACCCTAAGCTTCTCTTCGCCAAAATCGATGTGCGCTTTAGGGAAACGGTCCTTGATTTCCCGGCCAACCATCATTTTGACGATTTGATCCATGTTCGTCTCGGCCACCTTCTCCGTTCCGACATAGCGGCCGTCCCGCATCACCGTAATCCGGTCGCAAATCTGAAAAATCTCCTCCATCCGGTGCGAGATGTAGATCATCCCAACCCCTTGCCGCTTCAAGGAAGCGATCACCTGAAACAGCCCTTCAATTTCCCGGTTCGTCAGCGCAGCCGTCGGTTCGTCCAGCACCAAAATTTCCGTATTCATCGACAGGGCCTTGGCGATTTCGACCATCTGCTGCTGGCCAACGGACAATTCTCCGACTATGGCCTCCGGAGGAATCATCAGCCCAAGCTGCGACAAATACCGGGCCGACTCCCGCTTCATTTTGCGCCAATCGATCAGCCGGGTGGGGCCAAGCGTAAATTCCCGTCCGAGAAAAATATTTTCCATCACCGTCAAATGCGGGATCAGATTCAGCTCCTGGTGAATCATCACGATGCCAAGCTCCTGCGCGGCCGACGGCGACAAAATGGACCGCTCCTTGCCCTTAACCCGCACCGTTCCGCTGTCTTTCGTATAGATGCCGTTTAATATTTTCATCAGGGTCGATTTTCCAGCGCCATTTTCCCCCATCAAGGCGTGCACTTCGCCGGCTTCAAGCGTAAATTTCACCTGCTCCAGCACTTTTACGCCGGAAAAGCTTTTGTCGATTCCTTCCATCTCCAAAAGCGGCGTATTCATCTATAGCCCCCCCATCCTAAAAAATGACTCCCGCGTGCAAAATTACGTTGGCGTACGGCGTACATTCGCCGGTACGAACAACCGCTTTGGCCTCGCGGGTCAACTGCTTGAACCGCTCGTGCGTTACGTTGCCTTCGGCCGCCCCTTCAAGCAGAAGCGCCGTCTTTTCGTACAATTCCGGGCTGGCCTCCTTCATTTCAGCGGCGACCGTGTACCGCTCCACCTGCATTTCCTCCAAAATCGTCTCCAGCGTCTCCACATATCCGGGCACCCCGCGCTTCAGCGCCAGATCGATCCGTCTTACGCCGGGAGGAATCGGCAGCCCGCAATCGGCAATGACGATGGTGTCCGTATGGCCGAGTTCGCTGATCACTCTTGACAATTCGCTGTTGATGATTCCGATTTTTTTCATCGCTCATTCTCCTGTCTTGTTTTTCAGCTTTGCGGCGAACCGCTCCGCTTCCGCTTCGGAAGGCATGCCCGCCTGAGCGCCGAATTTCGTAACGGCGAGCGCAGATACGAGCGCCGCATATTCAACCGCTTCGCGCAAGCTCCGTCCCTTAGCGAGCGATACGGCCAAACCGGCATTGTAGCAGTCACCCGCTCCCGTCGTATCCACCACCTTAACCTGATGGCCCGGGACGGTTCGCACCTCGCCGTCCTCCGTCAAATAAGCGGAACCGTCCGCTCCAAGCGTCGTAATAATGTGCTTAGCTTCCATCTCTTTCATACGCCGCATCGCCGCCGCAAGCTTTGTCCCGTCCGCATCCATACCGGTGTAACGGCTTAGCTCCGTACGGTTTGGCGTAACGTAGTCGACATAGCCGAACAATTCCGGCGGCAAAGGCTGCGCGGGCGCGGGATTCAGCACGACCGTCTTGCCGAACGACTTCGCTTTCTGCGCCGCGTAGAAGACGGTGTCCACCGGAATTTCAAGCTGCAGCAGCACGATATCCGCACGGCGAAGCTTGTCTTCGTTCTCATCGATGTCCTCCGGGCTCACCCGGTAGTTTGCGCCGGGCACAACCACGATGCTGTTGTCTCCTTCCGCGACATAAATCGAAGCTACGCCCGTCGTGCAGCCGGGCAGGCGCTTCACGCCGCTGATGTCAACGCCATCCTGCCGCAGAGCTTCGAGCAGTTCCCGGCCAAAAGCGTCCTCGCCAACCGCGCCGATCATCGCCGTCTCCGCGCCAAGCCGCGCCGCCGCAACCGCTTGGTTCGCCCCTTTCCCCCCGGGGATGAAGCGAATCTGTTCGCCAAGCAGCGTCTCCCCAACCTGCGGATGCTGGCGCGTTTCCACCACAATATCCATATTCAAGCTGCCAATGACCGCCACTTTCGGTTTATTCATCGCACTCTATCCTTCCTGAAAATTGGGTATCTTTATCTTATTTAGGATCAAACGCCAACGTCGAGTCTCTGGCGATCAGCTTCACGTCAAGCTCGTAAAGCCGATCCTCCTCCAGCGTGCCTTCGATCTTCTTGATCAGCAGGCGCGAAATCAGCGCGCCCATTTCATAAATCGGCTGCGCGATCGTCGTCAGCTCGGGCACCGTAATTTCCGTCGTCTGGATGCCGTCGAAGCCGCACAGCGCCACCTGCTTGCCAACTTTGATGCCCATGCGGTTAAGCGCTTTCAATGCGCCGATCGCCATCAGATCGTTGCCGGCAAAAATGCCGTCGATATCAGGGTGACGCCGCATCAGCCGCTCGGTCGCGTTCATCCCGCCGCGAATCCGAAAGTCGCCTTCTTCAAGCAAGGTCGGCGTGTACCAATTAAACCGCTGCACCTCCTCTTCAAAGCCGATCAGCCGCTCCTTTCCGGTGATCAAATGCTGCGGGCCGTAGATGTGGGCGATTTTCCGGCAGCCGATCTCAAGCAGATGCCGAACCGCCATCTCCGCGCCTTCTTTGTTTTTTGATCGGACGACGCTGGAGCTTTGCTCCGACGGGCCGCGGTCCAGGCAAACGTAAGGAATGCCGAGCTTGGTCAGCATTTCCGCATCGCCGGGTCCAAACGTCTGGGAAGCGAAAATAAAGCCGTCGATATATTTCTTCTTGAGCGTTTCGATATATCGTCTTTCCTTATCCCCCTGATCGTCCGAATTGCCCAAAATCACCGTATATCCGTAAGTGGCGGCGACGTCCTCCACCGCTCGGGCCAGATCCGAGAAAAACAGGTTCGAAATATCCGGCAAAATGAGCGCAATCGTCTTCGTCTTCTTTCCGGCCAGCCCCCGCGCCACCTGATTCGGCGCATAATCGAGCTTCTCGATCGCGGCTTTGATCGACCGCTGCGTTTCCGCGTTGACATAACCGCTTTTGTTCAAATAACGCGATACGGTCGAGACGGACACGCCAGCCAATTTGGCCACATCACGAATCGTTGCGATAACAATCCCTCCCGCCGCTAAACATGGTATCGGTACCACAAAAATTTAAATAACATATTACGGAAAATTTATACATATAGAATTAAGATTTGTTATTTGAATGTGGTAACGGTACCACATTTCTTGCTGTAAATATACCATGCCGGCGAAAAAAAAGCAACCCGGCTTGTCGAATCCACAAACAGCAGGTTGTAATCTTCGTTTTTAGCGAGGTGCCATGGTTACTATTAAAGATATCGCGCGGGTCGCCGGCGTCTCGCATACCACCGTATCAAGAGCGCTGAACGGAAACCCGCTGATCAAAAAAGAGACTCGTGAGCGGATTGAAAAAATCGCCGCCGAACTAAACTATATTCCCAATTACAGCGCCAAAAGCCTGGTGATGAAAAGGTCCTATACGATCGGCCTCTTCAGAAAGACAAAATCCCCCAAAATTGTGAACCTCTGAATCCATTTCTTACTGCTTAATACTAAACCTCGCCAAACACTACCAGACCTCTCTTGCTCTAAGATCCGCACAAAACGTCAAACCCGCAATATAAAACGGATACAATCCACACGCAGCGATCATGACCAACCCCATCCCCGGAAGCGGCACCTCTTGGGGATCGGTGATCGGATAGGCGGAGGCAAACCCTTTGATGAATAGCAGGAAATAAGGAATCCACAAGATCGTTGCCAGGTATTTTCGTTTCCCCGGGCTTCGCTGGAACTTCGTCAGAACATAAGCGAGGATGGAGAACAGAACAATGAGCAGGAACACCGCCACAGGTACATAACGATCCATATGGGCGATTCCGGTAACTCTTTCAAGCCGATACACATTCATCAGAAGCTCCACTTGAACAAATAGGGAAAAAGCATACAGCACGCTAACTCCATTCACTTTCCACATCATCTTTGCGTTGAACCTCCCTCACTCACCATTGGGTTCGTTGGGATCATAGGAGCTCGCCAGCAGCCCCTACGACCCCATCTCCTCCTCGATCCGTTTCATAAACTCATCCACAGCGCTGTAGCCGAGCTGCTTCAGGTACCAGTTGTTCGCAGCGGCCTCGATCAGGCCGGCGACATCCCGGCCGGGTTGGAGCTGGATTTCGATGTGCGGGATTTGGACCCCTAAGTATTCCGTACACTGCGGCACCGTCTCCAGTTCGTTGTTGAGGGCATGTTCCTGCCACGGCACCAGCTCGATATCCAAGACAATCCGTGTCTCATCCTGAAAAGCCCGACGTCCATACTGCCGTACCACGTTGATCAGCCCGATGCTGCGTAGAGCCAGGAATTCGCGGGTCGTTTCGTTATGGGTTCCGAGCAGCGTGGTTGGGCTTAATTTTTTTAACACGACAATATCGTCTGCGACCAAACGGTGCCCTCTGCGAATCAGGGTATGCGCTGTTTCGCTCTTGCCGATGCCAGACTTGCCGCGTAGCAGGATGCCGATCCCCGAGACGTTCACGCACACCCCATGGATCGAGATCTCCGGAGCCAGCGCCTTAACCAAATAACTGTCCAGCTTGGCGATAAACTCCGTCGCTGTCTCTTCCGTACGCAGCAACGGAATGCCTTCCTCCTCGCAGTACAGCTCTAAATATGGAATCTCCTGCTGCCCGGACGTCACGATAAAGCACGGAGGGTGATATTTCACGATGTTCCCGATCCGCAGCTTGCGTTCCTCCACGCTTAACGTCAAGAGGTAGTTGATCTCCTTACGGCCCAACACCTGCACCCGATTCATTGGAAAAAAATCGAAATATCCCACGAACTCCAGCCCCGGCCGATGCGTCCGAGGACGAGTAATCTCCCGATCCATCCGTTCCGCCCCTGCGAGCACTTCCAATTTAAACGTGTCCACCAGCTTCTGTACGGTAATCGTCTTCATCTGATTCTCCTCCTTCCGGTTCATTCCGACCGGCCTCCCATCCAGCGTCCCGGATCTTTAAGCGGTTCGTTATCGGAGAACAAATCCGGCTCCTCCTTCAACATTTCCGTAATCACTTCCGCCACGCCGGCCGCATCGCAGACCCGTACCACGGCATCTCCCAATTTCCCCTTGCGCAAGGCACCTCGATGCTCAAGCACTTCTTCCACCTTCCAAAAATGCTCCGACCAAGGCAACCCGCAATGTCTGCGGGAAGGGACCGGAATTTCTGCACCGTCCGGCGTGATTGTGTACAACATTTCGTGATCGTCCGTGAGTCTTCCCGGGATATCCACCCACTCCTCGACCCCATGGATGAAGGTATTCCGTCTCAATTCGACCCCAACGAGCAGAATTGTCGCTTTGCGGTCGAGCAGCTTCCCCCACGAGGATCCTCGGGCACAAGGCGTATCAAACAGATGATCCTCCGCCGTAAACGCCTTAGCGTCCCATCCTAACGCGGCGACCGAATGGGTGGGATGCCACGACCGGATGACGCCGGGTCTCTTGCGGAACAGCTCCGGCAGAATGCCAACGCACACCGGCGAATGCTCCACCTCAAATCGGGGGCGATCCTTATTGATATATGACCAAGTATGCGTGGGGAACACCAGCAGCCCCTGCGACATATACTCTGAAAACGCATCCAAAACTGTATCTGCGCCGCCCTCTACCTCACCTAGGCTTTTCATGGAGGAATGGACTAGCACGGTTCCTGCACTGTCCAACCCTAGGGCCTCCAGTTGGCGGATTAAACTCTCTTTCGTATGCCTCATCCTTGGCCTCTCCCCTCTCGTACAAACCTTGCTGCTTCAGCACACTGCTCCTCCGTCACCGCCTCCAGTGTCACGAAGCTAAGGGGCTTATGCTGCTCCAGCAGCCTCCAAAACAGCGGGTAGTTCAGCTCCCCTAATCCTGCGGCGGTTTCTATCAATTCGCCGTTTGCGCCGCGTCGCAGATCCTTGGCATGGGCGCTGACGATGCACGAGCCCAGCAGATCGAAGGCCGTCTGGATCACTTCGTCCTGGCGGTCGAAGTTAGCGGCATTCATCAAATTGCATGGGTCGAGAACGACGCCCACACAGGAGGAGGGGAAGCGTTCCAGCGTTTGCGCCATCGTCTCTGGCGAGTCGATCAAGTGCCCTTGGGCCGCTTCAAGGCCGATGGTGACGCCCCAGCGTTCGGCTTCATCGACCAGCTCCTCCAATGCGCGGTTGAGGCGCACCCAATACTCCGGCAATCGTTCCGGGTCCGCCGGCTTGCCAACCTCCGTCGCCACGATCGGCGCACCAAAATGCCGCGCATGGCGCAGATGCTCCTTGAACCGGTCCACATTGTGCCGGTAGCTCTCCTCATCCAAGTCGATCAGGCTGGCATAACAGCCCAGCACGGCGATCCGCACACGGTGGTCCGCAAACGCGCCGCCGATCTCAGAAGCCAAGCCCGGGCTTAATTTGCCCAGCGAGCAATCCACGTCCGAAATGGCTTTGGACAACGCCAACTGCACATAAGGAAATTCATAGGCGCCCACCTTCTCCGCCAGCTCCCGAAAAGGCTGCTTCCCCAACAAATGCGCCAAAATCCCTGCCGACACTTGCCTCTCCTCCTTTTTCTCATATCCCATAGGTAAACGATAGAGCACGCTCAACATGACCCTCAAGCCTTCGATGGACTGCTTCTTCGATACAATTGATTGATTTGGTTCGCTAGATAGCTCGGACTATAAGGGGTACCTTCCTCAATCCACCAGGTGACGATCCCCAGCGTCGATGCGGCAATGACCTCTATCGGAACTTGCTTGGAGGGATCTGCCGGCTTCCTGCGCTCCCGCCGCGTCGAAACGATGTTCATCATGATCTCGAACAGTTGATGGCGGAACTCTTTATTTTCGAGCAGCACTTGGAATAACGCCGCGTTCTCGTAAATCTCCTCCAGGAAGGAAACGAGCGGATTGTTGTCCTTCGTCGGGCCGCTCTCGGTGAGCGGGTGAATTCTCCGGGCCAACTCGTCTAACACTTCCTTCGTCAGCTGCTCCAGCAAATCCTCCACATCGCGATAATGCAAGTAAAACGTAGCGCGGTTTAACCCCGCCCGATCGGCCAAGCCTTGCACGGTGACTTTGCGCAGATCGGTGTTCTCTTGCAGCAATGCGATCAACGCCTCCCGGAACATTCGCTTGGTCCGAATGACGCGGGGGTCTACCTTGCGCTCCTTATTGCTCGACATTTCGTTTCTCCTTTGACGATCATCTGCAAATTATTCAACACAGACCCGGTCAACTGTTGATTAGTCTACACTTCGGCGGAATGTGTAAATGGTCTTTTGAATCGTTGCGTGGTAGTATTTTTTATCGACAGAATATCAATTACTTGACTACCCGTCAATGAATTCCCCTTTGTGAAAGGAGCAACACCGTGAACACCGCAACACCAAATGTGAATAAAAAAATCCTGATGCCCGTCCTGCTCTTGGGCTCGTTCTTATCGATCTTGAACCAAACGATCCTGAATGTCGCCTTGCCCGACTTAATGAAGGAATTCGCCATTTCGGCCACGACCGTGCAATGGCTGATTACCGGCTTCATGCTGGTGAACGGGATCCTCGTGCCGATTACAGCTTTTCTGATGCAACGATTCACGACCAGGCAGTTGTTCATTAGCTCCATGCTCTTGCTGCTCGCCGGAACGTTCATTAGCGCCGTCGCTCCCAGCTTTCCGTTTCTATTAACGGGGCGGTTGATTCAAGCCGCAGGGGCGGGCATTATCATGCCGCTGTTGATGATGGTCGTGATGGTGATCTTCCCGAAGGAAGGGCGCGGCGCAGCGATGGGACTCATCGGTCTCGCCATGATCGTAGCCCCGGCGATTGGCCCGACTTTGGCCGGCTTGGTGATCGAGCATTTTTCCTGGCGGTGGATTTTTATCGGGATGCTGCCGCTGGTTACCATCGTCATTCCGTTAGCGATGAAATACATGGTGAATGTCTCGGAGACCTCGAAACCTAAGCTGGACCTTGTCAGCATCATTTACTCGACGTTGGGGTTCGGCGGTCTTCTTTTTGGCTTCAGCAATGCAGGAAATAAAGGCTGGGGGAGTGCCGAAGTGCTGGCGTGTCTGATTGTCGGCGGTATTTTCCTGTTCATGTTCTGCTGGAGGCAGTTTACTTCGTCCACACCGCTGATGGATTTGCGAGTATTTAAGGAAAAGATGTACTCCGTCACCACGATCATCAGCATTATGATTATAATGGTGATGTATGCGGATATGATCCTGTTGCCGATTTACTTGCAGACCAGTCGGAGCTTCTCGGTGCTGGACACCGGCTTGCTGCTGCTGCCAGGGGCTGTAATTAATGCGTTATTGTCGCCGGTTTCCGGACGTTTGCTGGATAAATTCGGGGTCAAGCCGATTGCGATTATCGGGCTGTTGTTTACGATTCCGGCGATTTGGGGCGTTACGCATTTAACGGAAACAACGTCGTATACGTACCTGGTATTCCGTACGATTGTACTGCGCATCGGCTTGAGCTTCTTAACGATGCCGCTGAATACCGCGGGACTCAACGCTCTGCCGAAGCAGTTAAATGCCCACGGTTCGGCCGTAACGAATACGGTCCGTCAGGTCGCCGGTGCGATCGGAACAGCCTTGGTGGTCACCATTTATACCACGCGAACCAAAAGTCATGCCGCCGAGCTGATGCATTCCGGTCAAACCTTGTCTAAGGCACAGCTGAAAGAGATGTCGACCATTCTAGGAACCAACGACGCTTATCTTTGCATGGGAATCCTGAGCATCGTGATCCTGGCGGTGACGATCTTCATGCCAAATCGCCGAGGCGAAGCAAAGCTGAAGGGAACCCGAGGAATGCCAGAAACTGCACAACCGTCCGTAGAAGAAGTTTAAGGCGACCTAAGGTCGCCTTTTTTTAGGTTGATTCAGGATCCGGACGAAATAAATTGAATGACACCAATAAGGACCAGCGCTAACCAGACCGAACCAATGATCACGAGAATATTTTTGATGACCTTCCACCGTTTATCTTGAGAATAAAGGCGTTTCTCCAGCTCGTTTAGCCGTTGCTCAATTTCCAGTTCCGCTTTATTAGAATGCTCACCCATGACCCCCACCTCCCTTTGCTATATCATATCAGCCCTCCATAATATACACAATTTGTAAAATCCAGACCTGCGTTTCTGGTCGAAAATCCTCATGACAAGTCCTTCCAGATCCATTAAAATATTTAAGGAAAATTTTAAACGATTTTGTCGGCACATGAATTCACCCGACATGTCAGGGAGTACCCCAAATTCGAAGGAGGAGTGAACTTGATCAAATCCCGCAGTCCTAAATTTATCCTTGCATCCTTGCTTGCGGCCAGCCTGGCAGCCCTGCCATTCACGGCGTCTGCAGCAGACACGAGCAATGCAGCAACCGTAGAACTCCGCATTATGGAGACGACCGACCTCCATGTGAACATCGTGAACTACGACTATTTTGCGGATAAGCCTACCGATGAGTACGGCTTGGCCAAGACCGCCACGCTGATCAAGCAAGCGCGTGCGGAAGCGAAGAACAGCTTGCTGATCGACAACGGTGACCTGATTCAAGGGAATCCGCTGGGCGACTATGTCGCGACGGTAGACAAGCTGCAAGAGGGCGAGACCCATCCGGTTTACAAAGCGATGAATTTGCTTGGTTATGATGTCGGCAACTTCGGCAACCACGAGTTCAACTACGGTCTGGATTTCCTGAAGACGGCGGTAGCAGGCTCGGATTTTCCTTACGTCAACGCCAACATTTACTTAGATGATCAAGATCAAGACCCTTCGAACGACAAAAACGCCTTCACTCCATACATCATCCTCGACAAAGAGGTGACCGACAGCACCGGAGCGAAGCACACGCTGAAGGTTGGCGTGATCGGCTTCGTGCCTCCGCAAATTTTGTCTTGGGACAAGGCGAATCTTGAAGGGAAAGTTATCACGAAGGATATCGTAGAAACTGCAAAGAAATTCGTTCCTGAGATGAAAAAAGCAGGCGCAGACCTCATCATCGCGGTACCGCACTCCGGCTTCGAGGACATTCCGCAAACCCCGCTGATGGAGAACTCCGTCCTCTACCTGAGCAAGGTGGAAGGCATCGACGCGATCCTGTTCGGTCACGCGCATAAGGTGTTCCCGGACGCTTCCTTCGAAGGCAAAACCGGCGTCGACCTGGCCAAAGGGACGATCAACGGTGTTCCTGCCGTAGAACCGGGATATTGGGGCAACAACTTGGGAATCATCGACCTGACGCTGGAGAAATCCGGTGATACTTGGACGGTGAAGAATTCCAAAGTCGCTGTGAAGCCGATTTACGATACGGAGAATAAGAAGCCGCTGGTAGATGCCGACCCAACGATCTGGGACGCGATTAAAGAGGACCACGAGGCTACCCTGGAATACATCCGCGGCCCGGTGGGCAAGACAACGGCTCCAATTAACAGCTGGTTCGCCCTGATTCAGGACGATCCTTCCATCCAAATCGTGACCAACGCGCAAAAATGGTACGTCGAGAAGCATCTGCAAGGCACGGAATACGAAGGATTGCCCATACTGTCGGCAGGCGCTCCATTTAAAGCCGGCGGACGTCAAGGCGCGAACTACTATACGGATATTCCTGCCGGGGATATCGCGATTAAGAACGTAGCCGACCTGTACCTGTACTCCAACACAGTAAACGCTGTGCTGGTAACCGGCGCCGAGCTTAAGGAATGGCTCGAATGGTCCGCCGGACAGTTCAACCAAATCGATCCGAACAAAACGGAAGAGCAAGAATTGGTGAACTACGATTTCCCTACGTATAACTATGATGTGATCGACGGCGTAACGTATCAAATCGACGTGACGCAACCGGCGAAATACGATGCGAAAGGCAACTTGGTCAATGAAAAAGCCAGCCGGATCGTGAATCTGTCCTATAACGGCAAGCCGATTGATCCTGAGCAAAAATTCGTTGTCGCCAGCAACAACTATCGCGCGTCGTCCAGCAAATTTGCGAACCCGGACGGCAAGCGCATCATCCTGGCTTCGCCGGATGAGAACCGCCAAGTCATCATCGACTACATCCGTGAGAACGGCACGATCAACCCGACGGCAGACGGCAACTGGTCGCTCGCTCCGTTCGGTAACGCCAACGTGACGTTCGAAACTTCGCCAGCCGCTAAGGAAGCCGCTGCGAAGGCCGGCAACCTGGAGTATGTAACTAATACGGAAGACGGCTATGCCAAGTTCAAGCTGAGCTCGGCAGCGGAGTCGGTGAACCCGACTCCGGAACCAACGCCAACGCCAGAACCGACACCGGAACCTGCACCTGCACCAACACCGGCCCCTACGCCGAAGCCTGAACCTGCTCCTGCAACTGAGAAGGACATCGTCCACATCGTGAAGAAGGGTGACACGTTGTACCACATTGCACTGGAGCACGGCACGACGTGGCAAGCACTGGCCAAGTACAACAAACTGAAGAATCCGCACTTGATCCGGATTGGACAGAAGATTTTGATTCCGGTGAAGAAATAAGAACAGCGGTTTAAACCCAAAAGCCAAAGCCGCCTCCTGTAGGTCGTCATCCGACCCGCCGAGAGGCGGCTTTTCTTGATAGGTGTGCACACCTACAATTTCACCGTCTTGTTCAGCTCCGCTTCCGTTTCCTTGCCCGTCAGCTGGGAGAACATGCGCTTGATCACTTTGACGAGATTGCCGGTTTCCCAATATTCCGCCGCTTCGGCCTTCACTTTGATCAGGACTAGATTCGGATCGTCGCTGGTCGTATGCAGGAACTTGGCATAGGCGGCGTTCCAAAACTGCTTAATCTTCTCCCGGTCGTTGACCACCTCCGCCGTCCCGCGTACCGATACGTAGGAATCCCCAACGTACGACACGTTCACATGAGGATGATCCTTCAGCTGGCTGTATTTATCCGTCTCCTCTTTGGTGAGGAACCACAGATCCCCGTCAAATTCGACTTCCTGGGTTTTCATCGGACGCGCCACCAGCCCTTCCTTCGTCACCGTGGTCAGCATCGCGATGTCGATGCCCTTGATCAATTTCCGCACCGTCTCCACCGCTTCTTGGTGCGCCGTCTGGTTATTTGTCACTGTCATGTCTGTTCACTCCGTTTAGGTTATTTTTTCTTACCTGTTGTTAGATTGAACAGAACTTCTAAAAATAACCGCTAATCACGCTCCCGAGCTAACGGACCTCATTGGCGCTATTTATCCATTTCCCGAGAATTTCCCGTTGTAACGGACTCCAAGTACCTTATTGGGCTCTTTTTCTCATCATTCGAGTTCATCTTTGGCTAATAACGCCCCGTGAGTCCGTTAGAGCTGCGAACATCCCCTGCAAGGACATTTAACGTCTCTGGAGTCCGTTAGCTCAGTTGCCCATCCCAAAAAATCCCCCTGACAACACCTCTGTCCGGATTACATACACGAATAACATTTTTACTCTTGCGTTCCGCCCGTCAATCCCCGTACGAACGCCTCGAAGTTCGGCGCGAGAGGAGTGGCCTTCTTGCTGGCCTTCTCAACGTAAACCACCTCCGGCTCGCCAACGTTGGTGGATTCCCGATAATCAAGCATCACGACCCCGGTGTCAGACGGCGTATCGCAGAGGACCACACCGAATTCGGGATATCCTTCCCGCTCGATCGTGGCACGGCTTCCGGCTGCCCCGCACAGGGAGTGCGGTTTTTCCCGTCCGATGCCCATGATTCCCAGAATCTCGATGGTCTCGCCGGTTTGAGTCCGGAAGTATCGGTTCCGAGGGATTCCACCATTATGCACTTTCATCAGGTTCACATAAAAAGCCGGCAACCGGAAAACAAGTGACTCCTCCACAGACTCGACCAGCGCATCTGTAGGTGGCGCCGAGACGTACTTCTCTGCCGCAGGATTGTCATCGTCCCAGAAGCCCTCCGCGTCAAAATCCCCTTCGAAAACGACCGGTTCCGCCGCGATTTGCTCGCCCTCCGAACCCTTAGCTTCCGCCGCTTCAGACCCAGACGACTCCGATGTTGCTTCCTCGTCCCCAGCCTCGCCTGCAGCTGTCTTCTCTTCGATCCAACTCAAGAACTCCAACGTATCCTCGTCTCCCGGCTCCAACCGATCTGCCGTCTCAAACGCGATCCGCGCTTCGTCATACCGATCCAAATAGTAATACGCCAAGCCGATCCGATAATGCCACAACGGGTCATCCTGACCCTCATCAGCAATCTTCAGGAATTGCTCAACCGCCTCTTCGTACCGTTCCAGATTATTCAGCGCACGCCCCAAATGGCTGATCAGCTGATAATCTCTTTCTTCCTCCGGCACGTCCATGACCGCTTGAACGATCTTTTCGTATTCATCCTCTTCATGCCACGTTTGCAGCTGTTCCAATAGCTCTTCTCTCATTGATTGGCCTCCCAAGCGCATTGTCCATAAGAAAATTATACCATTCCCGGGACATGCATCACCAGCGAAGCCCATCGGAGTTGAAATGTTGCCCGTCTTAACTTTCTGCTAACCAATTCTCCGCCTCGGCTTGGCTGGCAAACACCCGAAGAGTATTCCCCCGATGGGACTCTGCGAGCAGGTCCTTCATCCGGCCTTTAATGAGGCTCCCGTCGGCAACCACAAGGGCAGTCCGAAGCGAGAAGTTCACAAATTTCTGCAGAATCTCTCCGGCCAATCCCGTTCTCAAGTTGAAAAAATCCTCGGACAACGCCTCAGCATAAACAATGAGCCGTCCGGCGTTGTGCTCGATGCACGCTTCGATGAGGCGAATCGCGTCCTGCCCGGTGGTGATCGGCGGTTCGGCGGACGTGACGACCACGATGGTTTGGTTATTTTTCTCCACAACTTGATAGTTCACAGGTTTCTCCCCTTTCTTATTCGAACGAATCCCCAAATCCTCGCGAAGTTGGCGGATCCAGTCCAGCTCGCTCCGGTATTGCTCCAGAACCCGTCCATGAATTTGATCCCAGAGATAGGCTTCCCGAGGGGTGCGACGCGGGGAAAACTCACCCCGGCGCAGCTTCTCCCCCTCTGCGGCGAGCAGCAGATAAATTTCGTGCTCATACCCCGTAAGGAGGGCGTTCAGTTCGTCTTCACCCAACGAATCCGCCCAGGCGAGGCGCACGAGGAAGGTATTTTTGAACTCCGGCAGCTCTGGCGGGGACAGTACCCAGGCCTTCAGTTCTTCCCGCCCGGCATCCGTGATCGTGTAGATCTTCTTCGATGGGGCGCTGTCTTGATGCTGGACCTCGTTCGTCACCCAGCCCTCCTCCAGCAGCTCAACTAACGCCTTGTAAATTTGATTGTTATTGCCCGACCAAGGCATAAACGGTGAATCCTGAATGATCTTCTTCAAATCGTAACCGGTCAGAGACCGGGCGCTCAGCATCCCCAAAATCGCGTAATTGATCGACATGTTGCTCACCTCTGTTTTGTTTAACGTATGTTAATAGTAACATATGTTTTCTAAAACGCAATAGTCTAGGGTAAGGCGTAGGGGGAGAAGAAACTGGGTGAGCTAAGAAGACGAAGGGTGCTCCGGTGGCTAGTAGAACTAATTGGTGCGGATGAGCTAAGGGACAGGAGAGCCGCTATTGGAGCAAAATAGGTTGGCTCCTAATACTTAACGGACTCCACAGACCTTATTCAGGTTGGTTTGGCCAAATTCTTGCCTGTACCCGACTCATAAAGGCACTCCGGTCCGTTAAAACGGGAAATCGCCGGGAAATTGAGCAATAAGGACATTACGGTCCGTAGCTGAAACGTCGGCTCGATGTCGTAGCCCCGCCATACATTTCTGGATGGGGGACTCCATTTTTGCTATACTAAGACTATGAAAACCACGATAACTACACCTAATCCGGAACCAAAGCTTACGAAAAAAGGGAGAGAAACGCGCAGCCGCATCATCGCTGCCGCTGCTAAACTGATGTTCGAACGCGGGGTCGCGGGGACGAGCGTGGAGGATGTGCAGAAGGAGGCGAAGGTCAGCTCTTCGCAGCTTTATCATTATTTTAAGGAGAAGCGGGATCTGGTGCTGGCCGTCATCCTATACCAGACCGAGCAGGTGTTAGGTGCACAAGAACCCTTGCTCAGCCATCTGGACAGCATGGAAGCCCTGCAGGCCTGGCGTGACGCCGTGATCCAATCGCAGATTGACCGGAAGTTTCAGGGCGGATGCCCCATCGGTTCATTGGCCAGCGAGCTGGCCGATATGGAACCAGCGGCCCGGTCTGCGCTGGCTTCCTGCTTCCTGCAATGGGAGCAGGCGATTAGCCAAGGGCTTCGTGCGATGCGGGATCGCGGTGAAATGCGCGCTGACGCCGATCCGGACCGGCTGGCACTGGCGCTGCTGACGGCGCTGCAAGGCGGACTGCTCATGACGCAGGTTCGCAAAGATATCTGCGCACTAGAGGCCGTGCTCGATGCGATGCTGGAGCATATCCGCTCCCATCTGGTCTAGAAACCACCCAGAAATGAAAATACGATATGAGGTACTCAGAAGGAGGGAAATTCGCCGTTTTCATCCCCCCGCAACCGGCGGAAAGCGCTTGGTTGCGGGGTTTTTGCGTTTTCGGGCCGGGGCTCGCCAACAAAATAAAAAAATGGAGTTGACAATCCAAAAAAAATCTAAACCCGCTGGGGGAAACCGTGAACCTCTTCGACAAGCTGTCCCAAGGTCCGGTTGTGCTGACCTTTCAGAACATCTTCCTGAATCAGTTCAATCTGAATCTGGCGGAATATAACGCCACCAACCTTTGGATTCTGCCGATTCCGTCTACGTTTATGATCGACGAGTCCTGCATCATCCGCTCTGCCTATGTCGAACCGTACTTCATGAAACGCCCCGATCCGGAGGATATCCTGGAGCGGTTGAGACAGTTGTAATCATCGCCTTAGGATCGACGTTGCGACGCATGTTCCGGTTGGTCCTGGTGCCCCTCCCTCGCCATGTCAGACGAAGGGCGTTCAGAATCACCAAAATCACGCTGAACTCATGAATAAACATCCCCGAGGCTAAATAAATATGCCTCGTTAATACCCCCGCCAGCAACAGAACCACGACCGCGATGGCAAACGATACGTTTTGCTTCATATTGCGGACCGTACGCTTCGCCAGCTGGCGGGCATATACGAGCTTATCCAGCCGGTCAGCCATAATGACCGCATCCGCAGTCTCTATCGCAATGTCCGTCCCCGCACCTCCCATCGCCAGCCCGATGTCCGCGGCGGCTATAGCCGGCGCGTCGTTGATGCCGTCTCCAAGCATCGTCACACGTCTGCCCTGCCGTTGCCATTCCTGGATCAACGCCACCTTATCTGCCGGAAGAAGCCCGGCGTGCACCTGGTCAATCCCAAGCCGGTCCGCAACCTGCTGAGCGGCATGCCGATTGTCGCCGGTCAGCATCACCACTCGCTTCACGCCTTTCCGCTTAAGCCCTTGGATCGCTTCCTGCGCTTCGGCTCGAACCGGGTCTGCGATGGCGATAACGCCAATCAACATTCCATCAGCAGCGGCGAACACAACCGTATACCCTCGCTTCTCTTGACGTTCTGCCTCGCCCCACACATCCTTGCTTATGGCAACGCCTTGCTGCTCCAACCATTCCCGCTTCCCGACCCGAACCGTCCGTCCGCGAACCTCACCACGAATCCCGCATCCTTTATGCACTTCCACCTGCTTCGGCCGACCCGCCGGCTCTACATTCCGAGCCTTCGCTGCGTTCACAATCGCTTGTCCAAGCTGATGCTCCGATGCCGCTTCCAATGCAGCCGTCAGCTCCAACAGCTCGCGTTCCTGCACGCCGCCATAGGTGTGTACCGAAACCACGGTTGGTCTCCCCTCCGTTAAAGTCCCGGTTTTGTCGAACACAACCACCTCCGCCCGGGCGAGGTTTTCCAGGACTTCCCCGCCTTTGATCAACAAGCCGTTTGCGGCGCCGTTTCCCAATCCGGCAACCATTGACACCGGTACGGAAATCACCAGAGCCCCCGGACAAGCGATCACCAGAAACGTCAGGGCAAGCTCGGGATTCCGAGAGACGATGAACACCAGAACCGCCAACAGCAACATGCCCGGCGTATAATACGAAGCGAATTTGTCCAAAAACTTTTGCGTCTTCGCCTTGGACTCCTGGGCTTCTTCCACCAGCTCGATGATTTTGGCAAAGGTGGTGTCCTCCCCAACCTGCTCGGCGATGACTTCAAGGTAGCCCGTATCCACGGTTGTTCCGCTAAACACGCGGTCGTGGACCTGCTTGGCAACGGGCACCGGTTCGCCGGTAATCGCCGCCTCGTTAACGAGGGCTTGGCCGGAAGCGACCTGGCCGTCGACCGCGATCTTGCTGCCGGACGACAGAAGCACCCGGTCCCCGCGCACCACTTCGGACGCGAGCACCTTGACCTGAACGCCGTCCCGCAGGACGATGGCTTCCGCCGGGGCCATATCGATCAGGGCTTTCAAGGCGGAGCGCGTCTTGCTCAGCGTGATGGCCTCGAGGTATGCCCCGAGCCGGAATAAGAAGGCCACCGCAGCCGCCTCGACGTATTCGCCGAGGATGATCGCACCAATCATCGCGATCGTCACCAATAGCTCGATGCTGAAGACGCGTATGAGAAGCGAACGAACAGCTCTCACTGCGATCGACCAACCGGATATCGCCGAGGCCAGCAGCAGCGCGGCGCTTCGGGCCACCTCCCATCCCAGGAGGTGGAACAACCCGGCCAGGGCCAGCAGAAGCCCCGACGCCAACAATGCCGCCACTTTACGAGGCTTGGCCATCGCCACGCCCTCCTCCCGCCAGCACTGGATACCCAAGCTTGGCCAGCATGCTCTGAAGCAGCTCCTCCTGCACCAGGTTCTCATCGAACCGGGCCTTTACCTGGCTGGAGTGGAACAACACTTTGACTTCCTGTACCCCCGGCTGTTTCGACAGCGCGCTTTCGATTTTCTTGATGCAGCTTGGGCAGGTTAACTCTTCTACTTTCCATTTGACGGTAATCATTGGACATATCCCCTTTCGGTTATCGATGGCTTCATCGTAACTCGGGAACCAGGGGCATTCCTTGATTCGCGTCAATTTGAGGACGACCTAGAGACCAGAAGACCCCGCGCCAGCCGACCAGCCGCGACGGATTGATCCGGGATGCTAGACCTCGCGATCATTGATCGGGATGCCATCACTCGCAACGGATTTTTTCGAGATGCCTCCTATTGCGACGGATGGATTGGGATTCCGCCTCTCAAGTAAGTGTAACGCTTGTGACAAACGCTATTTGCGCCAAAATAGGCTGTTTCCAAATGTAACGCTTGCCTAGCACTCTATTGGGTCCATTTTCCGTGTTCCGCGGCGTATTTTCCGTCCATAAGCACGCTGACAAGCGTTAGAACGCCAGCCCCCCTGTTTTTCGCCAAATAAGCTTCGTGGTAAGCGTTAGCGTAAACAAGTTCCTCCCTTACCAAAAAAATATTTAAAATTAGCTATTGCCCTCCGAATCAGTTCCTGCTAATATTAAGGAGCATGATTTTTGGAAAGGTTGTATTCAATATATCGCGAGTCTTTCCAAGCAGATAATTTTTGACCACTTCTCTCTGGGAAGTTAAGGCCATACGGACAGCCGGGTCAAATGCCGATTGGCAACTTAGTTGCCTTATTGATTGAGTTAAAAGCTCAAATTTTATAAGTTGGTTACTTTACAACCAGTGCATAATGCACATCAACTTGTGAAACGGTCAATAAGAGTGGTAAAGGCGAATTATTTGCTAAATAGACTCTGATCAAACATGATATATTGAATATTAAGAATTCCAGTGCGTGCGTTCGTACGAAGCCATTTCGTGCGGCGATGAAGACGGGCGTTCGTTCGTTGTGATGGAGCTTTTCTTAATATTGACTATATCAGAAGCAAGTGATGCGCGGGTTATGCGTTCAATCACTTGCTTTTTTTACGTTTCACAGCACTTGTCAAATTTTAAAGAAGGTAGGAGATGGACAAATGGGAAAAGCATTAATCATCGGCTGCGGCGGCGTGGCTTCCGTAGCGATCCACAAATGCGTGCAAAACAGCGAGGTATTTGAAGAAATCTGCATCGCCAGCCGCACCAAGTCGAAATGCGATGCGCTGAAAGCGAAGCTGGACGGCGGCAAAACGAAAATCACGACAGCTCAAGTGGACGCTAACAACGTCGAAGAGCTGATCGCGCTGATCAACGAAGTTAAACCGGACATCGTGATGAACCTGGCTCTGCCGTATCAAGATTTGACGATCATGGAAGCCTGCTTGGCGACCAAGACGCACTATCTGGATACCGCCAACTATGAGCCGGAAGATACCGCGAAATTTGAATACAAATGGCAATGGGAATACCGCGAACGCTTTGAGAAAGCCGGCATCACCGCACTGCTGGGCAGCGGCTTTGACCCTGGTGTAACCGGTGTATTTTCCGCTTATGCTCTGAAACATCATTTTGACGAAATCGAGTACATCGACATCCTCGACTGCAACGCCGGCGACCACGGCTATCCGTTTGCGACGAACTTCAACCCGGAGATTAACATCCGTGAAGTGTCCGCGAAGGGCAGCTACTGGGAGAACGGCCAATGGGTCGAAACTGAGCCGATGGAAATCAAACGCGTCTACAACTTCCCGGAAATCGGGGAGAAAGATATGTACCTGCTGCACCATGAGGAAATCGAGTCCTTGGCCCTCAACATTCCGGGCATCAAACGGATCCGCTTCTTCATGACGTTTGGTCAAAGCTACCTGACCCACCTGAAATGCCTCGAAAACGTCGGCATGACTTCCATCGAGCCGATCGAATTCGAAGGCAAGCAAATTGTGCCGCTGCAGTTCCTGAAAGCCGTCCTGCCGGATCCATCTTCGCTGGGACCGCGCACGAAGGGCAAAACGAACATCGGCTGCATTTTCAAAGGGAAAAAAGACGGCAAAGATAAAATGTACTACCTGTACAATGTCTGCGACCACGAAGAATGCTACAAAGAAGTTGGCTCCCAAGCCGTAGCTTACACGACGGGCGTTCCGGCCATGATCGGCGCAATGATGATCATCAACGGCACTTGGAACAAACCGGGCGTTTACAACATCGAAGAGTTCGATCCAGATCCATTCATGGATGCGCTGAACAAGTGGGGCCTGCCTTGGAAAGAAAGCTTCAATCCGGTACCGGTTGATGCCTATCCGGATGAGGAAGTGGCCGAAGAGCGTAAAGAAACGGAGTACGTTAGATAATATGCGCTTCGAGGAACTGCCAACACCTTGTTACGTGGTCGATGAGAAACTTTTGGAGCAAAACCTGAAGATCCTGGCCGGGATTATGGAGCGGACGGGGGCCAAAATTATTTTGGCGCAAAAAGCATTTTCGATGTACACGACCTACCCGCTGATCGGCAAATATTTGAGCGGCACGGCGGCCAGCGGCTTGTATGAAGCTCGGCTTGGCCACGAGGCGATGGGCAAGGAGAATCACGTCTTTGCCCCGGCCTACCGAGAGGATCAAATCGACGAAATCATCGAGCTGTGCGATCATGTGATCTTCAACTCGTTCTCCCAAGTGGAGAAATATCGCGATCGGGTGCTGGCGGCTGGCAAAAAAGTCGGTCTGCGCATCAATCCGGAATGTTCAACCCAAGTGGGCCACGATATCTATAACCCTTGCGCGTATGGCTCGCGGTTTGGCGTGACGATTGAGCATTTCCGTCCGGAGCTGTTGGATGGCATTTCTGGCTTTCATTTTCATACCTTGTGCCAGCAGAATTCGGACGATTTGGCCACGACGCTGGATGCGGTGGAAGAGAAGTTTGGTCCATGGCTGTCGCAAATGGAATGGATCAATTTCGGCGGCGGCCATCATATCACGCGCGAGGACTACGATATTCCGCTGCTGGAAGCGTGCATTCGGCGGATGCAGGACAAATACGGCTTAGAAGTGTATCTGGAACCGGGCGAAGCGGTGGCGCTGAACGCCGGTTACCTGATCACAACAGTGCTGGATACGATGAAAAACGGCCTGGATATCGCCATCGTTGATGCCTCGGCCTCCTGCCATATGCCAGACGTGCTCGAGATGCCGTACCGTCCGCCGCTGTTTGGATCGGGCGAACCTGGCGAGAAGCCGTACACGTACCGGCTGGGCGGACCAACCTGCCTATCCGGGGACAATATCGGCGACTACTCGTTTGATGAGCCGCTGAAGCCCGGCGACCGTCTGGTGTTCGGCGACATGGCCATCTATTCGATGGTGAAGAACACCACCTTCAACGGCATGCCGTTGCCGGCACTCGTGTTGCAGCACAAGGACGGCGACTGCGAAATTTTGCATGAGTTTGGTTATGAAGATTTCAAAATGCGGTTGGCGTAAGGCGCCTCGATCGCTTAATCGGGGACTGCCCGGTCAGTGGACTGACGGGTGGTCTCTTTTTTTGTCCAAAACCATAATCCTGCACACCATTTCCATAGAAATACACCTTTATTTGGAAACGAATCCTCCTTACGATGGAAGTGCAGTACTTATACCGATCCTTGGGAAGAGGGGGAATGCGCCTTTTTGTGATATCGCTTACATTGGTATATTGAACAGAATTCGTAAACCGTGCCGCGGGGCTCACCACGACAACTCTGCCAGATGTAAGAAAGGGAGAAATCTTGAATCTGAAAGGAGAATGAATGACGTGAAAAGCCAAAGACGCATCATCGCATGGATATGTATCGTCGCTATGTTCGCCACAACCTTCTTTACTTCAATGGGGTGGTCCGCACCGGTTCAAGCGGCAGGAGGGGCGAACCTGGCTGCGGGCAAACCCACGACAGAATCCGGGCACGCCGATGTGTATCCCGCCTCCAACGTCACAGATGGCGATGCCAATACGTATTGGGAAAGCACGAATCAAGCTTTTCCCGGGTGGGTGCAAATCGATCTCGGCAGCACGGTTCAAATTGATCAGGTCGTTTTGAAGCTGCCTTCCAGTTGGGAAAGCCGGACACAAACTTTATCCGTGCAAGGCAGCACCAACGGGTCGAGCTTCACCGATCTGAAGGCTTCCGCCAGCTATACCTTTGACCCGGCTTCGGCCAATACGGTGACGATCAACTTTACAGCAGCCAGCGTTCGGTACGTGCGGATTCACATTACGGCCAATACCGTCTGGCCGGCGGGTCAACTCTCCGAAGTGGAGGTGTACGGCGCTGCACCAGCCGCGCCTTCCGTGATTCCGGGCAAGATTGAGGCGGAAAATTACTCCGCGATGAACGGCATTCAGACCGAACCTACCACGGATACGGGCGGCGGCCTGAACGTCGGCTGGATTCATGTCGGAGATTGGCTGGACTATAACGTCAACGTCGTTAGTGCGGGCACCTATACCGTCGAGTACCGGGTTGCGAGCAATGCAAGTACAGGCGAAATCCAGCTGAAGTCCGGTGGAACGACGCTGGCTACAACGACGGTGCCCAACACCGGAGGGTGGCAAAATTGGCAGACCGTGACGGCCACCGTGACGTTAAATGCCGGAACGCAAACTCTTCGCGTCTATGCCAGCGGTTATGATTTTAATATGAACTGGATCCAATTTACCCAGGGAAGCTCCGCAGATACGCAGCCGCCGACGGCTCCGACCAACCTGGCCTTCACTCAACCGACCTCCGGCTCGATCAAGCTGACTTGGAACGCCGCAACGGATAACGTAGGCGTAACCGGGTACGACATCTACGCCAACGGTCAGCTTCGCGACAGCGTCAACGGATCGACGCTGACTTATACAGACTCGCAGCCGGCGAATGTTACCGTCTCTTACTATGTCGTCGCCAAGGATGCGGCCGGTAACGTTTCGCCGCCAAGCAATACCGTGACGCGGAACGGCTCCGGAGGAGAAGCCGGAACCAATCTCGCCATCGGCAAGACGATTACCGCGTCCTCCTCAACGTATATTTTTGTTGCCGCCAATGCCAACGATAACGACGTCTCGACCTATTGGGAGGGCAACGGCCATCCGAGTACGCTCACTGTAGATCTGGGTGCCAATGCCAACATTACGTCGATTGTCCTGAAGCTGAACCCTTCCAGCGAATGGGCAACACGTACCCAAACCATCCAAGTGCTGGGCCATGATCAAAATTCCACAACCTTTACGAACCTGGTCTCAGCCGCTTCCTATACGTTTAATCCTACTACACAGAACACGGTCACCATCCCCGTCAGCGCCACGGTAAGCCAAGTGCAGCTGCGGTTTACGGCCAATTCCGGGGCCCCCGGCGGGCAAGTGGCGGAGTTCCAGATCTTTGGAACACCTGCACCCAATCCGGATCTGACCGTAACCAATCTCTCCTGGTCGCCGGCCTCTCCGGATGAGACCCAAGCCGTTACACTCAACGCGGTGGTCCGTAATGCGGGGACCGTGGCATCCGGCGCTACGAATGTGAACTTCTACTTAGGAAGCACCCTTGTTGGTACGGCTCCCGTTAGTGCGCTTGCCCCTGGTGCAACGGCGAACGTCTCCACCACAATTGATGCAAAAGACGCTGGTTCTTACGCCGTGATCGCCAAGGTGGATGAGGACAACGCGGTTTTTGAAACCGATGAAGCGAACAACACCTACACGCATCCCACGCCGCTCACGATCAACCAGGTACAAAGCTCCGACCTGATCGCAACCGCGGCTTGGACGCCTTCGAATCCGAGCGCAGGCAATACCGTCACCTTTACCGTGAACCTGAAAAACCAAGGCACGATCGCTTCCGCCGGCGGAGCGCACCCGATCACCTTAGAACTGAAGAACAGCTCGGGGACAACCGTACGAACGCTAAACGGTTCCTATAGCGGGACGCTTGCTCCGGGAGCATCCGTCAGTGTGACGATGGGAACGTGGACTGCAGTGGACGGCAGCTACACGGTAACGACAACGGTAGCTGACGATGCCAACGAGGTCGCAGTGAAGCGGAACAACAACAGCAGCACTGTCAGCTTATATTCCGGTCGAGGGGCTAACATGCCATTTACCGTGCTGGAGGCCGAAGCTCCTTCGAACAGCACCAATGGAACGCGGCTGGCGCCGAACTTTACGCCGGGTGATTTTGCCGGTGAAGCCTCCGGACGTTCGGCCGTTTATCTGGATGCCACAGGCGAGTACGTGGAGTTTACGCTGACTCAGCCGGCCAATGCGTTTGTGCTCCGGAATGCCGTAGCTGAGAATACCAACGGTACGATCAGTATCTATGTGAACGGCGTGGATAAAGGCAATTTTACCGTGACCTCCAAATTCTCTTACGTGTACGCCACACCTTCCACGCTTGGAGAACTAGGGTACAATAACTCCGGCTCTAAGGCTTACTGGCTGTACGAAGACTCCCAGCTCTTGCTCGACCAAGTCTATCCGGCTGGCACGAAAATCCGAATCCAGAAGGATGCTGGGGACGTTCCCTGGATTTACGTAGATATGATCGAGACGGAGAACGTAGCGCCGCCAGCCTCAAATCCGGATCCTAGCAAATATGTTGAAGTTTCGACGACGAAATCGATTGAACAAGCGCTGAACGAGTTCCGCCAGGATCCGTCCAAGAAAGGGATTTTCATTCCGGCTGGGGAGTGGACGATTTCGTCGAAGATTTTCCTGTACGGCCGGGCAACGGAAATCATTGGAGCCGGTCCTTGGCACACCAAGCTGGTTGCACCGCAAAATCAAACGAACACCGACGTTGGGTTTAACATCAGCTCCACCGCAAACGGATCCACCATCAAGGACTTGTCCGCCTGGGGGAACTACGTCTACCGTCAGGACGGTCCAGGCAAGTTCATTGACGGGAACGGCATGCAGAACGTCAGCATTGAGAACATTTGGGCCGAGCATTTCGTTTGCCTGTATTGGGGCGTGAACTCTTCCTACAATACCTTCAAGAATAACCGGATTAAAAATATGTTCGCCGACGGCATCAACATGACCAACGGCTCTTCCTACAACGTGATCGACAACAACTATGCCCGCGGCACGGGCGACGACGCATTTGCCTTGTTTAGCGCAATTGACGCCGGCGGCTCGTACAATGTGGGGAACAAGTACACGAACCTCACCGCCGTCAACGTACGCCGGGCTGCCGCCTTCGCCGTCTACGGCGGCCAGAACAACCTGTTCCAGAACCTGTATGGCGCGGATACGCTCACTTACCCCGGCGTCACCATCAGCAGCTTAAGCTTCGGCTATAATACGCTGGGCTTCGGAGACCAAGATACCGTCATCGACGGCGTCACGCTGGACCGTACCGGCGGTGATTTCTGGACCAGCGTCGGAGCGGACGACAAGATTAACGATTATCAGAACTTCGGGGCGATCTGGTTCTTCGGCGGAGACCGGGACTTCAAGAATATCCTGGTGAAGAACGTGGACATCAATAATCCGGTGTACTTCGGCTTGATGTTCCAATCCAAATCGCCGGAGAATCTGCCGATGCAGAACGTACGGCTAGAAAACATCACGATCAACAACCCAACCCGCTACGGGATTAAGCTGGTCGTGAGAGCGGAACAAGGCCAAGGACCTGTTGTTGGCGAAGCCCGCTTCACCAATGTTAGGGTCAACAATCCGGGAATCACGGCCATCTATGGCGAGAACCAGACGCCGAATTTCAATGTGATTCGGGTTTCGGGCAATAACTGGTGATCCCAAAAAAGCACACAAAGGCGGTACCTGTCCAATGACGGGTGCCGCCTCTGTGCTGAAGGAACGGGATAATTATGAAAAAGTCGATCAGGAGAGAGATTCCTGACTTAAATCGGCAGCAGCTTCATGCGATCCTGCGCTTTCAGGCCTTCCACCATGTCGTACCACGCTTGCGGCTTGTTCGGCAGCACCGTGTAATACCGCTCCAGGAATTGCACGATCAGCGCCGTTTCCAGGCTGTCATCGTTGCCGTCCATCGGCAGGAAGCAAAGATCCAGCCCGCTGACCGCTTCTCCGTCATTGTTCCAGGACGGATGCACGTACGGAAAGTCCAGGCGCATGTACCCGAGGTGGGACAACACTTCGCGGCGTACGTATGGATCCATCGGCTTCACGCCGCCGAATTCGTGATGCTCCACCCGGTAAGGATTGTAGATTTCCGCGAACATCCCGCGCAGCTTCTTCCCGTTCGCCTCCGCCAAAGCGTGCAAATCGCGCAGCCGGCGATCCGCCAGGAACCGACCAATGCCAAGCCCGGCTTGGCCGATAATCGTGAAGTCGGTCATCGCCACGTTGAAGTCCTCATAATAACGGTACTCCGTCGCCCCAACAACCTGACCTTCGTGCACCGCGACGAAGACGCGAATGCCGGGGTCTTCCAGCGGCTCTTTCCATAGATCAAATTCCAGCACTTCCTCCGGCGGGAATACGTTTTGCATCAGCTGATGCATCGATTTGAACAAAGGATCCTGAATATTCGTGATTCGGATATATTCCATAACCTTATAACGCCTCCTATTCAAAATTGCGCTGGAGAAACGGATTTCTCCATTCCATCAATGCGGCGTAATTCCGCGATTCCTCATCTTCCAGATAATCACGCACGACCGTGACCGGCGTACGGCCGCAGCGCAGCAGGAAGGTGATCACCGGATCCTTCAGCTCACCTCTCACAACGGCGTTCAGATATTGCTCTGCCGTCATTTCCGCCGCGTACTTATGGTAGCCCGGCATTCTGCCGCCGCCCAGCAAACGCTGGAGGCCTTGGTGCACCACCAGCTCATACATGGACAACATCAGCCATTTGCCTAGGCCCCATTGCCGGTAGGACGGCCGGACGCTGATATCCACGACGTACAGCGTGTTCCCATCGGGGCGGTGGTTGCGGATGTACCCGTTATCGGTGATGTCCGCCCAAGAATGCTCCGGCTTGCCGGGGTCGAAATCGACCTTAAGCCCGGTCATGGAGCCTGCCAGCTCCCCGTTGACTTCGACGCATAACGCGCCTTCCGGGAACAACCGCACATGGTTGCTTAGCTGTTCCTCGTTCCACCATAATTCCGAAGGAAAAGGAGGCGGGAAGCTCTCCTGCTGAATGCGGATCAACCCCGGAAAATCCTTCTCTTCGTAGTTCCGAATCACGGCCGGCACCGGCCGACCCTGATCATTAAACACGTACCATTCTTTACGATACATCGCGTCTCTCCTCCATGGGCAGCCTGCGTTCTGCTTGGTTTAGTTCCAGTCGGTGTACAGATCGGTCCGACGATCTCGCCAGGTGGTGACGGAGCCTTTCTCCCGAACCTGATAGAGCAGCTCCAAATCCAGATCGGCGGTAACGATCATATCGTCATTGATCTCGCCTTCCACCAAAATGCCGCGCGGCGGAAACGGTACGTCGTTTGGCGTGATGACCGCCGCCTGCCCGAAGTTGCCCCGCATGAAGTCCACCGTCGGCAGCGATCCGACCGTCCCCGTGGTGACGATGTACACCTGGTTCTCGACCGCTCTCGCATGGCAGCAGTAACGAACTCGATGGAAGCCATGGCGGTCGTCCGTGCAGGATGGACAGAAAATGACGTCCGCGCCTTTCGCTTTGGCCATCCGGACGATCTCCGGAAACTCGATGTCATAACAAGTCAACATGGCGATTTTGCCCTTGTCGGTTTCAAACACTTCCAGGCCGTCGCCCGGCGTCATGTTCCATTCCGTCACTTCGGTAGGCGTAATGTGCAGCTTGGCTTGCTCCGCGATTCGCCCATCTCGATAAAACAGATGCGCCACGTTGTACAACCGGTCGCCTTTGCGCAGCACATGCGTGCCGCCGATGATATGCATTCCGGTCTGCCGAGCCAATCCGCTAAACAGAGTGCGGTATTGCTCTGTAAAATCCGGCAGCTCCTGGATGGTCAACGCTCTGCCGTCCGGCGAGCCGATCGACATCAGCTGCGTGGTAAAAAACTCGGGGAACAGCACGAAATCCGAGCTGAACTCCTCCGCGGTTTTGATATAGTGTTCGGCCTGACGGGCGAACTCGTCAAAGCTGCCAATCGTATGCAGATGATATTGGACAGCGGATACTCTTAATTTCATGGGGCTCCCCTTCCTTTTCTTGTTCCGTCTTCGTAAATTTCATCATAAAGTCATTAAGAATGCAATTCCGTCGCCCTGCCGTGAGCCCATCTCATAGATGAACCGGGAGACCGCCTCCCAACACGATCTCTTGTTCCGTCACGACGGATTCATAAGCCAAAATCCGCACCCCTTGCCGGGAGGCCTCTTCCAAGGCGTCCGCAAAGGCCGGATCCATGTCCCGGTAAGGCGTAAATTCGCGGCATCCCTGCATTTGCACCACAAAAAGCACCGTCCCGGTGTATCCTTCCTGAACGGCCTTAGCCAACTCCAACACATGTTTGGTTCCCCGCGCCGTTGGGGCATCTGGGAACATAGCGATACATTCCTGCTGGAGCGTGACGCCTTTGACCTCGATGAACCCTCGTTCCTCGTCTTTTTCGTAGTAGAGATCAAACCGGGAATCGCCGTAGGTGACTTCCCGCTTCACGCAACTGACCAGCCCGATCTCCGCGATCCGCCCTGCCTTCAGTGCCTCGAACGCTACCGGATTTGGCGCTTGCGAATCGACGTTCACCCAGCCTCCGTCCTTGGCAGCCGCAATCAAGGAATATTTCGTCTTCCGCTCAGGCCGATCAGAAACCTCCAGCAGAACCTCTGTATCCGTTAGCAGGAGCTCCTTCAGCCGACCGGTATTTTTCACATGCACCTGTTCCAAGGCACCGTCCACCACAACCTCGGCGATAAACCGGTTCACCCGCCGCTGGAGCTGTCCGTGTACGATGTTCCCATACTTCATCTTTCTTCACTTCCCTTAGGGATTACCAAGCCGCGATCATGCCGTCCGTCCGGGATTCCGTCCCGCCGGCCAGCACGCCGGTTTGCGGATCCCGCCAAATGATTTGGCCGCGTCCGAAGCCTCCTCCGTCCAGCATCACTTCGATGGCATGCCCCTTTTGCCGGAGCGCCTCGATGAGCTCGCCCGGAAACTCCGGCTCTACCTGCACCTTCTTGCCGCCAACCCATTGCCAACGCGGGACATCCAGTGCCGCTTGAGGATTCAGCCGGTAATCCACCGTATTCATGATAACCTGCATATGGCCTTGTGGCTGCATGTAGCCGCCCATCACCCCAAACGGTCCGACCGCTTCTCCATCCTTGGTCAGAAACCCGGGGATGATCGTGTGATACGTCCGTTTCCCCGGCTTCACGAAGTTTGGATGCCGTTCATCCAACGAGAAGTCGGCCCCGCGATTTTGCAGACTAATTCCCGTCCCGGGGATCACGATACCCGAGCCAAAACCCATATAGTTGCTTTGAATATAGGACACCATATTGCCTTCCTCATCAGCCGCAGCCAAATAGACGGTCCCGCCCTTCGGCAGATCCATGGGTTTCGGGTCAAGCGCCGTGTCGCAGATCTCTTGGGTCCGTAACGAGGCGTATTCCCGGGACAACAGATATTCGGTCGAGACCGGCATATCCGCCGGCTCCGTGATCCAGGCCTGGCCATCCGTAAACGCGAGCTTGAGCGCCTCGATCTGACGATGCACTGTCTCCGCGGAGAGCCACTCGGGCTGCCCCAGCTGCTCATAGATATTTAAGGCCATCAACGCGACCATCCCCTGCCCGTTCGGCGGAATCTCCCAAACCTCATAGCCCCGGTAATTCGCCGAAATCGGTTCAACCCACTCCGGCCGGTAGGCAGACAAATCGGATTTTCTTAAAAAACCGCCATGCTCTACCATAAAGTCGTCGATCCGCTGGGCCAGCTCCCCTTCGTAAAAATCCCGCGCCTCACTGACAGCAATCCGGCGCAAACTCTCCGCATGACCTTTCGAACTCCACACTTCCCCAATCTCAGGGGCGCGGCCTTGCGGAGCGAAGGTGTGGAACCAGGCTTCAAACTCCGGTCCCTCCTGTTTGCGGTACGCCTGGTAAGCCCGCGCCCAATATTTGCCCAAGATCGGCGTCAGGGGGTACCCTTCCTCGGCATACCGGATCGCCGGCTTCAAGCTCTCCGTCAAAGGACGTCTGCCGAACTTCTCGGCCAGCTCCGCCCAAGCCGCGGGGACTCCGGGGACCGTGATCGGCACCAGCCCCAGCTTGGGCATTTGCTCATGTCCCCGCCGCTTCACGGCCTCGGCCGTCAGCAGGGCCGGCGCCGGCCCGGAGGCGTTCAAGCCGTGGAGCTTCCCCTTCGTCCAGACGAGGGCAAACGCATCCCCGCCAATCCCGTTGGAGGTCGGTTCGACGACCGTCAGCGCCGCCGCAGCCGCAATCGCGGCATCAATGGCGTTCCCCCCTTGCTGCAGGATCTCAAGCCCGGCCTGTGCCGCCAATGGCTGGGACGTAGCTACCATTCCTTTTTTCGCGAATACGGTATAACGCTTGGACGCAAACGGGTGATGCAAGTAATCCATTGACCTCACTCCTTTGGCTTAGGGTTCATGCAGAAGTGTCTAGGTGCAATGTAGTCTTATCTCATGCTGGTATAATAACATAGAACATTTCGCAGGAATAGAACGGTACAAAAAAGACCCCCATAGCACCATCAGACGAACGTCCTCCAGGTAGGCCGCGTCCACACTCACCATATCCTTGTATCCGTTCAGAGTCACATTTTCCTTAGTTATCGGCAGCTGTTCAAGGGAAATTTGGATATACGGCTTACCCCAATGATTCTTCACATCGGTAAAGCTTACCGTATCGCGCCTAGGACTTTGCCTTCGGGCATACGGCTTGCAAACGCCGCCAGGATGTCCTTGTCGTCGGATTTGCCGGTCAAGGTGATCTTGAAGCTGATATCCTCGGGTTTCAGGTTGTTTGCGGCAAGCAAGTCCATCAGCCCCGAAATCAGACCTAATCGCCGCCAGCTTTGTTATCGTTGGCCATCGATCCGCATCAAGGAACAACTTGTAAAGGGCATTCCACCACAAACCGTGGTATAATAGCCTCTGGCATAAACGATAGGAATGAAAGTTCCTCGTTTGATGCGGGTGGGAGAGGGATATTTTGAAAGTGTGATTTCATCATGAAAGGAGTTTTTAAGCTTAAGCAACACCAAACGAACGTGAGAAGAGAGCTTGTCGCTGGATTGACCTCGTTCTTCTCTATCGTGTACATTATCGCCGTCAACGCCAACATCCTGAAGGATGCAGGAATTCCGCTGGAGGCCGGGATTATGGCCACCGTGCTGTCTTCGCTTGTCGGCTGTTTGCTGGTCGCGTTCGTTGCGAACGCACCGTTAATTCTCGTCCCCGGCATGGGGATCAACGCCTTGTTTACTTATACGATTGTAGGTTCGATGGGACTCAGCTACCAAGAAGCCTTGGGCGCAACGGTGCTTGCGGGCATCCTGTTCGTCGTGGTTGCCTTTACGGGCTTGTCTTCCCTGATCTCCAGGGCCATTCCGGCTTCCCTGAAGGAATCGATTTCCGTGGGAATCGGACTGTTCATTGCCTTCATCGGCTTGCAGAAGAGCGGCATTGTCACCGGCAACACCAGTCACTTTGTGGCGCTCGGCGACTTATCGGCGCCGCTGGTTCTAGCTTCGATCATCAACCTGATCGTTACGCTGTTCCTGTTCTTGAAGAAGGTTCCGGGGAATTTTCTGATCAGCATTATTTTAGGGACACTGGTGGCTTGGTTGTTCGGAATCGTTGACTTGGGATCGTTCGCATCCGCATCGCTGTCGTTTCAAAGCTACAGTGACGTCTGGATGAGCGCAGACCTCCGCCATATCGCCAGCGTACCGTTCTTGACGGCTTGTTTCTCACTGGTGCTGGTGCTGGTCTTCGAAAATATCGGGCTTGTCCACTCGCAAGTGGATGGCATGCTGAATGCTCCGGAGAAGAACGGGAAATCGATGAAAGCCGTATCGATTTCCGCAATGGCTTGCGGCCTCTTGGGCACTAGCCCAACGGTTTCGACGGTCGAGACAGCTGCCGGCATTACCGCAGGCGGAAGAACCGGGTTAACTTCGGTGACGACCGGGCTGTTGTTCCTGGGCGCACTGTTCTTTATGCCCTTGATCAAAATGATCCCGGACGCCGCAATCGCCCCGATCTTGATCATCATCGGCGGACTGATGCTGACGAATATTACGAAGATCGATTTCAGCGATTTTTCCGAGGCGTTCCCTGCGTTTCTTGTGATTCTGATGATCCCTTTAACGTATAGCATTGTTGACGGCATTGCTTTTGGCTTTATCGCTTATCCGCTGCTCAAGATGTTTTCGAAGAAGCGGGAACAGCTGTCGATCTCCATGTTCGTCATCTCGTTCCTGTTCCTGGCTAACTTCCTGCTGCAGTCGGTTTTATAAAATAATCATTCATGAAAAAAAGTCGATCAGGATATACTCCTGACCGACTTTTTCTATTTATGTTATGGCCTCATCGGCTCATTAATCATGTTCCCGCAAAACGGGCGAACGCCGCGATACAATCCAGCGTACCTTTCGGGGAGGCAAAAGCTGCAAAATCGCGGTTATACAAGCGGAACGGTTCGCTGACCAGATCGGTTCGGCCTCCAGCTGTTATATTGTCAACAATTAAATTGTAAAAAATATATATTCTTTTTGAATCATCTGCTATGATGAAGGCAAACCCTATAAATAAAGCCAATCGAGGTGCATCGTCTTGGAAACGAATGAGCAAAACTTGAAATTGGGGGAACATCTTTGTTTTTCGCTATACGCTTGCTCCCGGGCCATCCTTCGGATGTACCGCCCTTATTTAGATGAGCTGGAACTGACCTATCCGCAGTATCTGGTCTTGGTCACCTTATGGGAGAAGGAGAAGAGCACTATTAAAGAGCTCGGAGAAGCTTTGGATCTAGACACCGGCACCTTAACGCCTTTGCTCAAGCGGATGGAAGCTGCCGGACTCATTGAACGACAACGCGATTCCATAGACGAGCGCGTGGTAAATGTGCTGATCACGCCGAAGGGGAAGGCGCTGCAAGCGAAAGCGGCCTGCGTTCCGCAGTCACTGATTGACGCCACGGATATGAATCTCGAGGAGATCAACCAGCTCAATGACAGCATCAATCTGCTGCTGCAGCAAGTGAATGCCGCCGCTAGAAAATAAAAGGTCAAACTAGAGATTGAATATGGATATAAGCCATCAGCTCAGCGATTCCTTGATATTGGATCCTGAGCTTTTCATTGAGCTTCTCAAGCGCAACCTGGAAGGAACGATCGATTTTGGACAACCGGAACATGTCCAGGTCCTGCAATAGCTCCCGCAGATTCTCGATATAATATACCGTTCTGCGCAAACTGCTGATCACCAGAATCTTCCGCAATTCAGTCACCGAATAGATCCGATACCCGCTGACCGGATGCCGGGTCGAGGTAATCAGCCCCTCCTTCTCCCAGTGCCGAATAGCGGAAGGATTTACTCCCGCCAGCTCCGCCACCTTCCCGATCGTCATCGCATTTGTCAGCTTCCGGTTCTTATACATCCTGAAGTCCGCATGGCGAACCATCGTTAACAACTCCTCCACCCGCTGCTTCTCATCTTCAACCTGGGACAGTTGATGATTAATCAGCCACAGAGCTTCCATGACGCGGCCGGCCTTGATTTTCCGCATCACTTCATAGACGACGGGAATTTCATAACCCGCTAACAAGGACCGGATGGCGACAAAGGCTTGGTAATGCACCTTCGTATAGATTCTATGGTGGCCTGCCGTTCTCAAGACCTCCGGAATCAACCCTTGTTTCTCATATCTTCTCAACGTTGTTGTGCTAATATTCAACCGCTCAGCGATTTGTCCAGGCGTATAAGTCTCTTCCATAACCTCACCCCTTACTTTAAGTAAAACCTTCAAGTGCTACGTTAATTTGTTGGTCTAAAATCACTATAACATCGGGGATTCCATGCGACAAAACCGAAAGATTGCATGAATGTTATATCCTGTAGGTATCACATGTAAGGGAGCGATCTGAATGAGTCAAATCAAGCTTGTCACTCTATCCGACGGTTCAACGTTAGAGGTCGGCCTGACCGGGAAACCCAGTGGCCCTATCCTCATGTTGCCCATCGCCAAAAAATCCGTCACCGGCCAAGAAGCGGAAAGTCTTAAAATGTGGGGCGTCGACCCCGAGCTAGGAAAACATTTCGTGGAGGGCTTGTCTGATTTGTTCCAGGTGCTGCATTTTGATTATGAAGGCCATAGGTTTCAGCATTACCAGCCCGATCGGTTGACAGCGGAGTATATCGTACTTGATTTCTTGCATATCGCTGATCAAATGGGAGTCGATACGTTCAGCTACTACGGCTATTCCTGGTTAGCCTTAGCCGGCCTGCAGCTGGCGCTCCGGACAAATCGACTGGAGAGCTTAATCATGGGAGGATTCCCGCCTTATGAAGGCCCTGGCTGGCTACTAACTTGTTGAAATAAACAAAGGTCGCCGCCCTCAATGCCCCTTCTCACGCCTCTTTCCCACCATTATCCCTTTCGTTCAGTGCTTGCTTGCATGACCTGATGCAACGGGATAATCCTCAAGGGAGGGCGCAAAAAATAAAGAGCTAACCGCAGATTGACCACGGCTTAGCTCTTTTCTAATCACCTAGATAAAATTATGATACTGAAGCTTCTTGCTTGGTTCCCGATAATCCAAGGGCCAGCGCAGTTGATTGTTGTAGAGTACGGAAGAGTTCCGGGTTCTCCGACAGCGACAAGCCGTACGAAGGAATCATCTCTTTGATCTTCGGCTTCCAAGCTTCGAGGTGCTGCGGGAAGCATTTCTCAATAACCTCCAGCATGACGTGCACCGCAGTCGAAGCTCCCGGGGAAGCGCCAAGCAAGGCGGCAATCGAGCCATCCGCAGCGCTGACAACCTCGGTGCCGAATTGCAACGTGCCTTTTCCGCCTTCCACCGTATCCTTGATGACCTGCACCCGCTGACCGGCGACGATCAGATCCCAATCCTCGCTCTTGGCCCCTGGGACAAAATCCCGCAGTTCCTCCATCCGTTGTTCCTTCGACAACATAAGCTGCCCAATCAGGTATTTGGTTAACGCGATCTCTTTGACCCCCGCCGCCAGCATCGTCAGAAGGTTATGCGGCTTAACAGAGGTGATCAGATCAAACATGGATCCAGTCTTGAGGAACTTCGGCGAAAAACCGGCAAACGGTCCGAACAACAGCGATTTCTTGTTGTCGATGAACCGGGTGTCCAGATGGGGAACGGACATCGGCGGTGCTCCCACCGAAGCTTTGCCGTAAACTTTGGCATGATGCTGTTCCACCACTTCCGGATTGTTGCACACCATAAACAATCCGCTGACCGGGAAGCCTCCAATCCGCTTGCCTTCCGGGATGCCGGATTTTTGCAGCAAATGCAAGCTCCCGCCGCCGGCACCGATGAAGACGAATTTGGCGGTATGGCGCTTGGTGGCCCCGCTGTTCAAGTCTTTTACCTTCAATTCCCACAACCCGTCCGGCGTCCGTTTCAGCTTCTTCACGCTGTGCTTGTAGCGGATGTCCACGCCTTTATCCTTCAAATGATTCAGCAACATCCGCGTCAAGGCGCCGAAGTTGACGTCCGTACCCGAATCGATCTTCGTCGCCGCAATCGGCTCGTCAGTCTTCCGATCCTTCATCATCAGAGGAACCCATTCTCTGAGTTTCCCCGGGTCCTGGGTGAACTCCATCCCTTGGAACAGCGGATGGGCAGACATCGCTTCATAACGTCTTCTCAGAAATTTGACGTTCTGCTCCCCGCGCACATAGCTCATATGAGGCAGCGGCATAATGAAATCCTGCGGATTTCGGATCAGTTGGCGCTGAACCAGATAAGCCCAGAACTGTCTGGATACCTGGAACTGTTCATTCACCTTAATTGCTTTGCTAATATCAACGGTTCCGTCCGACCGCTCGGTGGTATAATTCAATTCGCACAGAGCCGCATGACCGGTTCCCGCATTATTCCACTCGTTTGAGCTTTCCTCCCCTGCCCGCGCAAGTTGTTCAAACACCGTGATGTTCCAGTCCGGCGCCAATTCCTTCAGCAGGGTCCCCAACGTCGCACTCATAATTCCGGCACCAATCAAAATAACATCTGTACTTGTTTGTCCGTGATTCATGTTTACCGTCCCTTATGACCTTATTTTGCTGAAAGGATGTAAGCGCTCTCGATTTGTCCTCGCTTCAAACTTCGAGACGAGCTGGCCCACACCTTTTCCGTAATTATTGATCTAATTCAAGTGTAACAACAATAGTGAGGGATTGAAATATTTATTTCTTAGATATTAATAATTGATTTTTTTAAGCCATCCAAAAAGAACTTATCGGTTAAATCCTCCAATTTTATTCTTTTTCGATATATACACCTCATTTATTAATAAATATTTATTGATTATCAATAAAAAACATGCTAAATTAACCTCACACTAATCCTACGCGAGGTGCTGTTGTGATATGAAACGTGAACAAGGCTCTACCCTGTTCTTAAGGGGCGTCGTATTCCTGATGGGCATCGCGATCCTTGCCGTCTACGTCTTCGGGGTCCCTGAGGTTGCCAAAGAAATGGTGGAATATTATCCGCCATACATCTATCTGACCCTGCTTATTCCGATGTATGCTTCGGCCATTCCGTTCTTCTTTGCGCTTTACCAGACGCTGAAGCTGCTAAGCTATATCGATAAAAATACGGCTTTCTCCGAAGCCTCGGTGAAGGCTTTAAAGAGCATTCGAAACTGCGCGATCGCCATCTGTATCTTGTATGCGGTCATTTTGCCGATTCTGTTGATTATTGCGGAGAAGGATGACGCACCGGGACTCGCCGCGATCGGACTGGTCATCTGTTTCGCTTCGCTCGTCATCGCCGTCTTTGCCGCCGTGCTTCAAAGGCTCTTAAGAAATGCCATCGACATCAAATCGGAAAACGATTTAACGATCTGAGGTGAGGAATCCATGGCCGTAATTATCAATCTTGATGTCATGCTGGCAAAACGGAAAATGAGCGTCACGGAGCTTTCGGAGAAAGTGGGCATTACGATGGCGAATCTGTCGATTCTGAAAAACGGGAAGGCCAAGGCCATTCGTTTCTCCACGCTGGAGGCGATATGCAAGGCGCTGGATTGCCAGCCCGGAGATATTTTGGAGTATCGAGATGATGAAGAGTAGCTCAAATTCGATACAAAATAAAAGGGTGTCCTCTATGGGCGTACAATTGGGATATGCTCTGCAACAGTTGGTTCGCTTTGGTTGGCAACAAGCGTTGTCCTGCGTTTTTCCCGTCGTCATCTTCGCTTCGCTGGCTTTCACGCAGTGGTTTCCTCTCCCCTGGCTGCCCCGCTATGACTGGCTGCTGATCATCTGCCTCGCCATGCAGGTATGGATGGTTCGTTCTGGACTGGAAACCCGCGACGAATTGAAGGTTATTACCGTATTCCACTTGATCGGCTTGGCGCTGGAGTTGTTTAAGGTGCATATGGGGTCTTGGTCGTATCCCGAGGAGGGTTGGACGAAGGTGAACGGCGTTCCCCTCTACAGCGGGTTTATGTATGCGAGTGTGGCCAGTTATCTGTGCCAGGCCTGGCGGCGCCTGAAGGTGGATCTCGTTCGCTTTCCCCCGCTCTGGCTGGTCGTCCCGCTTGCTGCCTCCATTTACCTGAATTTCTTCACTCATCATTATTGGATCGATGTTCGGTGGTGGCTGTCGGCGCTGGTGCTGATCGTCTTCTGGCGGACTTGGGTCACCTATGAGGTCGGCGGCAAGCCTTACCGGATGCCGTTAACCCTTTCGTTTGTACTGATCGGGTTCTTCATTTGGATCGCGGAGAATGTCGCCACCTTCTTTAGCGCCTGGAGGTATCCAAACCAATCCGACGGCTGGCATCTCGTCCATCTTGGCAAGATCAGCTCTTGGCTGCTGCTGGTCATTATCAGTTTCCTGATTGTGGCGGCATTAAAGCGGGTGAAGGGGCGGAAGACACAATGAAGGGGATGTCCCAAAAGTCATCGTAGATGACGGAGGGACGTCCCCTTTCTTGTTTCTCTTGCTTATATAAGGTTTAAGCGGAGGCCCCGAGCGCCTCCTCCGTTGCGGAAACCGGCTTGACGAGCGCTTTCTTCTCCCAAGCCCGGCTTCTCCAGCGAAGCAGCATGATCAGTCCGCGCAGCCATTCATCCACGGCAAATGCAATCCATATCCCAAGGAGTCCAATCTCCAGGTGAATGCCCAGCAGGTAGGCCAGCGGAACCGAGACGCCCCACATCGAGCATACGCCCATCAGGACGGGGAACCGCGCATCCCCGGCGGCGCGCAGCGAATTGATGATGACCATATTGAAGGTCCGGCCAGGTTCAAGCACGATCGACAGCAGGAAGATGCTAGCTCCGGTTGCGATAATCGCAGGATCTTCGGTGAACAAACCGATGAGGTCATGGCGGAAGATCGAAGCCGCACCAACAATGGCCAAGGTGAGCAGGAAGCTGATTCGTACGCTTTTCATCAGTCGCTTATAGGCGGCCTTCATCTCCCCTGCTCCAACCATTTGACCGACGATAATCTCTGTCCCTGCCCCAATCGACGCGGCCAGTGCCATAAAATAGTTGGAAATGTTCATCACGTAAACATGCGTATTTAGGGCGGTAATGCTAATCATGTTCACGAAACCCATGATCATCAGGTACTGCGATTGCCAAGCCAGATGCTCTCCCGCCGCCGGCAGCCCAACGCTTAGAATCTGCTTCGCATAAGTCCCGTTCCAAGTCACATAGTCCTTCCCGTGAATCGGAGCAGGAACCCGGCGATACAAAATGAAGAACAGAACAATGATGCCGACAAAACGGCTGACGACGGTCGAGATCGCCGCACCGGTCACGCCCATTTCCGGAAAGCCGAGGTTCCCGAAGATCAGCAGATAGTTGCCGGTGACGTGGAGAAGATTCACGCCCAGCGTTACATACATGACGCTTTTGGTATTGCCGCTCGAACGGATGACCGACGATACTGCGTAAGACAGCGCCTCGATCCACATAAAGCCGCCGATGATCTTCAGATAATGGCTGGCGATGCCAATCTGTTCCTCATTCAGGTTGAGCAACCGCAGGAGCGGCTCTCCAAAGCCAACGAGGACCAGGCTGACGAAGATCCCGAAGATCAGGTTCATCGAAATCGCAAGCGCCGAGACGCGGCTCGCTTCTTTCTCTCGCCCAGCACCGATATACTGGGAGACGGCCACACTCGTCCCGATGCCAACAAATCCAAACATCAGAATGCAGAAATAGATAATCTCATTCGCTAAGCCCACCGCCCCGGTAGCTGTATCGGAAATTCGGCTGAGCATAAACACGTCGACGGTGCCAAGCATCATCCGTAACACCGAATCGATAAAGATCGGCCAGGTCACGGCAAATAGGCTAAGTTTCTTCCATGATGGTATACGTTCAGTTAAAGTCACGTTTTTACAAGCTCCTACTAGGTGAATTCTTTGTCGCCTTCCCTAGTGTAGCTCTCATCAACTCATCCGTCTATGGGAAAAATTATGTTTAGACAAGTTGCCCTAAAGAAAAAAGGTACCCCGTCGGGTGCCAGTTTCGTTTCTTAGGATTTGCTTGGACGACCAGTCAAAGACATCCTTCAAAATCAATACGGCCCGTTGACGAGGAGGCAAAGTCTGCAGAAGCGCGATGAAGCAGAGTTGCAGGGTATCCTTGCGGATGAGCGCCTCCTCGGGATTCTCACCAAAATCAGGGGCCAGCCAAATCCAAGTGGAATCGGGCAACGTCTCCCGAGGTTCCACGATGGAGCTCGCCGGATCGGACAGATCGACGGGAAGCACCCGACGTTTCGCTTGCCTCAGTTTATCCAGACAGAGGTTGGAGGCGATCCGATAGATCCATGTCTTCGGCGAGGATTCCTGCCGGAACGAGCTCCAGCTGGAAAAAAGTGAGGAACCTTTAATTATATTCTTTTCCCCCTCCCGAATCCCTTTCAGAGGAAGGTCCCCTTCCACAAATTATTTAAAATTTTCGTTACTTGGTTGCTCTCCCAAAAAAAGAGCACCTCACCCGAAATCTGGTGCCTACTCATCAGATGACCGGATTGTTAGAATGAAAGCGTTCTCTCATGTAAGTAAGTATTTTCCTTGGTGTGCATAGGTTGGGAGGATGAGAATAATAAAGGGAGGGTATTTATGAAACGGACTCACTTTGCAGAAAGGCGGCTCGCTCGAAACGTATTCAGCTTCTCCTGGCGGTCATCATGGCAGTTGGCGTCAGTTTCGTGCCGACGCCGAAGGCTCAGGCAGCAGGGACAACGATTACTTCGATGAGCTACTTCTCACCGGCAGACGGGCCGGTCATCACCAAGTCGGGGGTCGGACAAGCGAGCTACGGCTTTGTTATGCCTATTTTTAATGGCGGTTCGGCTACCTGGAGCGATGTGGTGCAGGATTTAGGCGTCAAAGTGAAAGTTAATGGCAACTGGGTCGACATCGACAGTGTCAGCAGCTTTGTCTACAACCAGAACTGGGGGCACTGGAGTGACAGCGGCTTTAACGGTTATTGGTTCGTCCTTTCCGCAACCACAGAGATTCAACTGTACTCCAGAGCAAACGGGGTTACGCTTAATTACACTCTCGTCTTTCAAAATATCAACAAAACCACGATCACGGCGATGACACCAACGCAAGGTCCGGTTATTACCGCAGGATTTACGGGCGGGGCTGGCTTCACCTATCCCGTATTCAATAACGATCCGGCCATTCCTTATGCCGCGGTTGCCGACGATTTGAAGGTGTATGTGAAGCCGGTGAACAGCAGCACCTGGATCGACATCGACAACAATCCGGCCAGCGGCTGGATCTATGACCAGAACTTCGGCCAATTTACCGAGGGCGGCGGCGGTTACTGGTTTAACGTCACGGAATCCATCAACGTGAAATTGGAATCGAAAACTTCGTCAGCGAACCTCGTGTATACGATTATTTTTAATGAACCGGTAAGAAATTCGTACACCCTGACGCCTTATGAGGGAACCACATTCACCGCGAATGAAAGCGGCGCTATTGGGCTGCCGCTGCCGAAAATTGACGGAGGTGCCCCAATCGCTTCGGAGTTGGAGAACTTCGTTTATCAAATCAATGTCAACGGCCAGTGGGCGGACCTCGCGGATTCCAGCCAAAGCGGATTCGTCTATTCCGCGAATGGTTACAATAACCTGTCCAGCGCCAATCAATGGGGCTATTGGGCCGACTATATTTATGGCCTGTGGTTCCAGCCGATCCAGCAGGATATGCAAATCCGTATCGGATATCCTCTAAACGGGGAAAAGGGCGGTAACGTTGGCAACAACTACGTCACTTATACCTTCATCGGCAATCCGAACGCCCCGCGGCCGGATGATTCCGACCAAGCGGATATTCCGCTCAGCACGCCAAGCAACCCGAACATTGATGGTCTGACGCTCATCTGGCAAGACGAATTTGACGGCTCTCAGCTGGATACGAGCAAATGGAATTATGAATTGGGCTACTACCTGAATGACGATCCCGGCACTTGGGGTTGGGGCAATGCGGAGCTGCAGCATTACACGAACAGCCCGCAAAATGTCTTCGTTCAAGACGGGAAACTCAACATCCGGGCCTTAAACGATCCGAAATCGTTCCCGCAGGATCCGAACCGCTATGCGCAATACTCTTCCGGTAAAGTAAACACCAAGGATCACTTCTCGTTCAAATACGGCCGTGTGGATTTCCGTGCGAAGCTGCCTACGGGGAACGGCATTTGGCCGGCGCTGTGGATGCTGCCGCAGGATCAAGCTTACGGAACCTGGGCCGCTTCCGGCGAAATCGACGTGATGGAAGCCAGAGGGCGTCTGCCCGGCAAGACTTCCGGCGCGATTCATTTCGGCGGACAATGGCCGGCCAATACACATCTCTCGGGCGAATACAACTTCCCGTCCGGGCAAACCATCGCCAATGACTTCCATGTCTACTCCGTCGTTTGGGAAGAGGACAACATCAAATGGTACGTGGACGGCAAGTTCTTCTTCAAAACAACCCGGGATCAATGGTATTCCACGGCCGCGCCAAACAACCCGAACGCGCCTTTCGATCAGTCGTTCTATCTCATCATGAACCTGGCGATCGGCGGAAACTTCGACGGCGGCATCGCTCCAGGCCCCGGCGATATCCCGGCCACGATGCAAGTCGATTATGTGCGTGTCTATGGCAATGGCGGCGGCGGTCAGAATCCCGGAAACCCGGGAGATCCGGGCACACCCTCCACGATTGTGATCGGCGATCAGGTGAAGGGGCTGAAGAAAACCGGCGATAACCTGCTGTTCTATGTCAACGGAGCTACTTTTGCGGATCTGCACTATAAGATCAATGACGGTGTGCAACTCAATGTCGCCATGACCCCGGCGGGGAATGGCAACTATACCTATGCGGTAAACAACCTGAGCCAAGGGGATGTGGTGGAGTATTTCTTCACCTATAACCCTGGGCAAGGGGCGCTGGATACTCCATGGCAAACCTACATTCATGGGGTTACACAAGGAACGCCGGAATAAACCGGTGAGACTGCTCAATAGCCAATCATCAATACTAGGGCTCCCTATCCGGGGCCCTGGTTCTCTTTTTGCATGCGTACGAAGTTCGTCGAATACAATAAATGGGATTTGGGGGATTATCTAAACAGTGAGCCGCCTTATATTTCGAGCCGCTTACGCTTTGATGTCACGCCCAAGGGGCAATTTCTGGGTCTACCTGTCAATGGCAGAAGTGTGTTGCTCTATGAAAATGTCATTTACAAGTACGAAGACGGGAAAATCAAGCAGGTGTGGTCCGTCATCGACAAAGCGGCGATTGAAGCTCAAATTTTTGATCCCGCTCCCTTGTCGCGGAAGATGAAAAAGGCCGCTCACGTTGAACGGCCTTCCTTTCAGCTTTTTTTAATACTCGCCCTTAATCACGAAGAACGAGCCCCGGATCGTACCAGCCAATTTCGACTTCTGTCGGGCAAACTTAAACTTCTTCTCCTCCAGTTCCTTAGGGACCTCCATCCCTTCAGACAGCTTAAATCCCACGGCCCGCTTCTTCGGATCGTCCAAGGTGTACATGACGTTAACCCCTAAGCCATCCTCATAGAAGACGAACGCCCACCGGATGTTTTCCACTTGAAAAAACGACGTTTCTAACGGCTTCGCCGAGAACTCGATCCCCCGTTCTTCTTTTAATATCCGGTTCACATAATCCAGGGTTTCCTGGCTTTCGCTGGCCGGTTCAACCGTAAACACATGCTTATATTTGTTCATAAAATAACGCGCCTCATTGGCTCGCAGCCCGGCTAACGCCTCTGCTGCAGGAGAGGATTCTAAACCGATGGTGGATACATTTTTGAAATCAACGACATAGGACATGCTTAACCCTCCTCTTCTTCTCTATTTCCTTACGACGGGGATCCACATTTCTCTCACGACGCGACCATTCTCTTGCTCCATCAATACCGAGGCGTTTGGCCCACCAACATAAGCGACATGATTCAATTCCGGCAGGACTTGGCCAAAAGCGATCCCCGCCAGCTGATTACTGAATTCATCCGCCGTTGTGCCTTCCCCTTTGACAATCAGGTACTCCCCCTTCGGGAATTGAATGACCCGAGAGTCTTCCGAGTCCGGCAGCGTTTCGCGGCTCAATACGCCGACGTAATACATCATTTTGTTATTGACCGCTTCATTTACGGCAAAGACGTAGTCGTTCTCCGCGATCGCTTTAAGCTGATCGAGTCGGCCGTCCTCGGTGACGGCTTGCCAGAAGCTCGACTTTTCCTTGTTGATGCCGGCGAAATCCGTGTAATGACTTTTTAATTCCGTACCCAGCCCAAATACCGTAAAGCTATCCTTCTCTTCCAAAACATAATTTGCCATGTTTCAAAACCTACTCTCATTTAAAATTTGTTTTCTGTTCTTGATGGGTTTATCATAACTTTAAATCATGTCAAAAAATGAACCTGTTTAGGAGTCCCGATGAAAAAAGTTGAACGGATTAACACCATCATGCGCTATATCAACAACCGGTCCCAACAGATAGAACACGCTGTCCCGAGGGCAGCTCGAAAACGAGTCGCCGTCCAAATCCGAGTAGGGATTGGGGACGGCGATATTTTTTAGGTGGCTGTGAGAAACCCATTGTATAGTTAAGCCCAGCTTCCTTATGCTATACTATATTTTCCGTATCCAGTTGAAAATGGGTGATACGGGGTATTCTTATAGTGATTGCCGCTTAGGGAGGATATGACAGCATGACGGATTTAACCAAACAACAAGTGGTGGAGAGCGTTCCGCAACGAGGATTTTTTGGACATCCCAAGGGATTGTTCACTCTGTTCTTCACGGAGTTTTGGGAGCGGTTCTCCTATTATGGAATGAAAGCCATTCTGACCTACTACATGTATTACGAATTGAGTCGAGGCGGACTTGGCATGGAGGAGAGCGTGGCTCTCGCCATTATGTCCATTTACGGCTCCCTGGTGTACATGTCCGGCATTATTGGCGGTTGGTTCGCGGATCGGATCTTCGGTGAGTCGAAAGCGGTATTTTACGGCGGCATCCTCATTATGTTGGGGCACATCGCCTTGGCGATCCCGGAAAGCGTCCCCTTATTTTTTGTGTCCATGGTGCTCATCGTCTTGGGGACAGGCTTGCTGAAGCCCAACGTATCGAGTGTGGTCGGCGAGCTTTACAGCGAGCATGACCAGCGCCGGGATGCAGGCTTTAGCATCTTCTATATGGGGATCAACCTGGGGGCGTTTATCGCTCCGCTGATCGTAGGTACCGTCGGCCTGGATTACAATTTCCACCTGGGCTTCGGCATTGCCGCCGTGGGGATGTTCCTTGGACTTGCTATTTTTGTCTTAACTCGAAAAAGAAATCTCGGCCTCGCCGGCACGATCGTTCCTAGCCCGCTTTCACCGGCGGAACGCAGGAAAGTGTTCCTGCAAATCGGCCTCGGCGTATTGCTTCTTGCGGTGATCGTCGCCATTACCATCCCGCCCGGTTGGTTAACCTTCGATTCGTTTATCGTGATCATCGGCATCCTGGGGCTCTTGGTCCCCACTGCCTATTTTGTGGCCATGTACCGCAGTCCACGAACGAGCAAGGTGGAGCGCTCCAGACTGATCGCGTATATTCCGCTGTTTATTGCGGCAATCATGTTCTGGGCGATTCAAGAACAAGGGTCTACCATCCTGGCGAACTATGCAGATAAGCGGACGCAATTGGATTATGCCGGATTTCATATTTCGCCGGCTTGGTTCCAATCGTTAAACCCTTTATTTATTATTACCCTGGCCCCTGTCTTTGCCTGGTTCTGGCTCAAGCTGGGCAAGCGGCAGCCTTCGATTCCAAAGAAATTCGCTTTGGGCTTGTTGTTCGCCGGCTTATCATTCCTGGTGATCCTTTTGCCGGCTTACTTTGGCGGCGAGAATTCCTTGGTGAATCCGCTATGGCTCGTGCTGAGTTATTTCATCGTTGTGCTGGGAGAGTTGTGCTTGTCTCCGGTAGGGCTGTCGGCGACGACCAAATTGGCGCCTTCCGCCTTCTCCGCCCAGACCATGAGCTTATGGTTCTTGTCCAGTGCGGCAGCCCAATCAATCAATGCGCAAGTGGTTAAATTCTATTCGCCTGCCACAGAAATGGCGTACTTTGGGGTCATTGGAGGAGCGGCCATTGTCCTCGGCATCCTGCTCTTCGCTTTCTCCTCGAAAATTCAGGGGTTTATGAAGGGAATCCATTAAAAATAAACCACGCAAAATTACAAAAACGGCGATTCTCCAAGAACGGAGGATCGCCGTTTGCGTGCATTGACCTACCCCAATCCCTTCACGCTCGTCCGTATGTTCAAAAACATAATGAGGGCGAAAAGACATAAATCCGATCACTTGCTCTCGATCCAGTACCAGCAAAAACGCTTGTTCCTTTAACCTTTCAAAGTATCACTTCAGTAAAGTGGTTGCCGCTGCGCCAGCGGTCAGATCGGACTGGTAGGTATGCTCACGAGCGGATAAGGGCGGGATAAATTCATGATCGTAACGGCACAGCAAGTCCCATACCCCTTCCAGGAGAGCGGGGTCCGTCAGCAAAGTGGGTTCACTCCTCTAGAGTTCCTAAGATGTATTTATCTATCATACTTTATCCTTTGAAACCTTTGGCGATTAAACATCGTTTGAATTTCATCCTCCGCGGCTGCAGACCATCTGTAACAACAAATAGAGCTATCCCTAGAGGGATAGCCCTTGACCTTCATTATAACATTCTGGAGGCGGACACGCTGGAATGCGCCGGATGCGACTTCAACGCCTCAGCCGTTTCAAAGGAATGGATGCAATCCAGAGCAAGCAGCTTATCGAATACCCGAAGCAGATCCTTTGAGCGCGGCTTATGCAGCTTGATTCGCAGCGTTCGTACGCCTTCATCTTCTTGATCATCGTTAGGAGCGTCTAAGGACATATGCACAATGAGCAGTCCCTCCTGCTCGAACAATTCCGCAACCTTAGCGACGCCGCCCTCCTTATTCAGGATCCGAACGGTCACTTCATTTCGGCTGCGTTTGTTATGGAAGCTCTTCTCAAACTTATTGAGCAGCACCAGAATAATAATGACCAGTACTGTCACAAGCACCGCTCCAAAAAAGAAGCCCGCCCCTACACATAAGCCAATCGCTGCCACAACCCAAATGGAGGCCGCCGTCGTTAACCCTGAAATACTGGAGCCGTTGCGAATGATAGCCCCCGCGCCCAGGAAGCCGATGCCGGATACCACTTGAGCAGCCAGCCGCGCCGGGTCCATCCGAACGTTATATTCGTTGGAAAAGTCGCCAAACCCATAAATGGACAGCAGCATAATCATCGTTGACCCTACGCAGACCAGAATATGCGTACGGAAACCGGCTGCATGGTTATGCCATTCCCGTTCTAACCCAATCAAGCCGCCTAACAGAAGCGAAATCACGATTCGCAGCGATAAGTCCACATAGGAAATATTCCACAAACCCGCGTCAATCAGCTTCATCGCAAAGACATCCCCTTATCTACTCGTGATGGTCACTACAACGGTGACACCTCGGCGATCACGGGATAATGATCCGAAGGATATCGTCCTTCATATAGCTCTCGATCGACCCTAACGTTCTGGATCTGCAAGTCAGGGGATACGAAGATATAATCAATCGGCTCTCCGGATTCGCCACCTAAAAAGTGATGAACCGTCGCCCCCACTTCCTTCTTCTCTTGCTGCAGAACGGAATAAGCATTTCGATATCCCTCCTGCTCCAATCCCGTAATGACAGCGTTTGCCGGTTCAACGTTAAAATCGCCCGTTAACACGACCGGAAGACCCGTCTGCGTACGAAATTCCTTCATTCGCTCTCGAATTAATTCCATACCTTTCTGTTGAGCTTCTTCACTAATATGGTCTAAATGCGTATTAAACGCAGCAAATTCAGCGCCCGTCTGCGACTTAAACGTCACCCAAGTGCACATGCGCGGGTGGGAAGTGCTCCAGCTTCTCGCACCTAACTCCTCCGGGGTTTCCGATAAACTGAAATGCCCCGCCTTTCCTACAGTCCAATTCTTCTTTTTATACAGAATGGCAGCATATTCGCCTTTGTTCCCGCCTTCCCGGCCTTCTCCAATCCAAGCATATTCCGGAAGTAACGGCTCCAAGTCCGTAAGCATGTCATGTAGACCCTCTTGAATGCCAATGATGTCCGCATCATGGCGTTTAATCACTTCAGCCACCGCCTTCGTACGATACGGCCATGCATTCTCCCCGTCTGACGCCACATTCAGTCTTAAGTTAAAAGTCATAATTTTCGCAAACATTGATTTCCTCCACTTCTGGGAACATCCACGCCAGATTCTAGTGATGCTTATTTATCTTTATTACCTCTACCGTAAACAAAGTACATCGTAATTCCAGACATGATCATCAACACGACAGAATAAACCAGTGACATCGCACGCGCCGCAACCCCTGCTTCTGCGTCCGTACTGCTCTTGATCACAATTCCCAGTGTCTGATACACGGGGTGATATAAGAAAACGGTCAAATCGTAGTCGTCCAATATTTTAATAAAGTTTAACGCAAGGACAGCGAGGGTGGACGGCAAGATGATCGGCAGCAGTACCTTTCTGAAGGTATAAAACGATTTGGCCCCCAGGTTCTTGGAAGCATCCTCTAAGTTGCTGTCCAAACTAAAGAAAGAGGCTTTGACCATTCGCATCGTAAACGGGATGTGGATGATGACATAACCAATCAATAGCATCCAAAGCGTACCGGTAAGTACCGTGTTCCCCGTCACTAAGCGCGGCACATTATAAGTGACCACCAAGCCAATGGCAATCAGCGTGGACGGCAGAACCCATGGAATCAGCAAGGAGTATTCCAGCGCTGCTGCCAGCTTGCTATTCTTGTGTTTGTGCAGGATTCTGGATGCAAATAATGCAAGGGCCACCACTACTACTGACGCTGCCGCAGCATACAAAATACTTACCAAGTAAGGCTTAAACGCGCTCATCGTGGTAAACAATCTGCCGTAATTCTCCAGCGTAAAGCTATCGAAATGAATCGTCGATGTAGCAATGCTTTGGGAATCGGTAAATGAGAAGATGACAATTAAGGTTACCGGAATTAAGTAAATCACAAATAACACATACCCGATCAAGTGAGTGATGAAGTTACCGAACTTATGATTAATCTTTTGTTTGACCAATACGGATTTGACTTTAGACACGGACATATAATTGCCTTGTTTCTCAAACCGGATCATGATCGATAGCAAGATAATCGTTGCTAGGCCTAGAACAAGGGCCAGTAATGCGGCCAGATCCTTAGACGTTGAACTCTTCGAGAACGTCAAGATCATAGGCGTAATCGTCTGGAATTCCGTACCGCCGAGAATAAGCGGAGCCGACATCGCCCCAAGTCCTGTAAGGAAGGTGAGGATCGTCAGAGCAAAGATCGTTGGCTTTAATACGGGCAGCACAACCCGCCGCAAAATATAAAAGGTAGACGCCCCCATGCCTCTAGCGGCTTCAATGGTTTGAAAATCCACCTTGCGGATGGCGTTCCCCAAAAACAAGATGTGATTCGAGGTACAGGCGAACGTCATTACAAAGAGAACAGCCCAGTACCCATGAAACCAGCCTGTGTTAAAAGCCGGAAAGAGAGCGGATAACACTTTCGTGATAAATCCATTTTCGCCATAAGCAAACTTGTAACTCGATGCTACAACAACCCCGTGGTACAACAAGGTGGTAAAGAAACCTAGCTTTAAAATTTTCGCTCCCTTAATCTGAAAATACTCCGTTAGCAGGACTAACGTAATCCCAACAACATTCACCGTAATCACTAGGGAGATCGCTAATATAAAACTGTTGGATAAGCTGGACATCGCACGTTTCGATGACAAGAGCTTGTGAACGGCATCCAGCGAGAAGCTTCCATTTTTGAAGAAGATCTCATAATAAATGTTCAGGTTCGGGTAAATGAGAAAAGCGATAATGAACCAGGCCAGCAGGACATATAATAGAAGCTGTCCATAATGAATGGATCGGAATCTGTGCTTTAACGTTTGTACGCTCAATTCCCTCCCTCCGTCCGATCATATTGCATAATATCCGCAGGTCGAATGTACACTTCGGTTTCCGTTCCGACCTCATACCCCACATGACCGCTTTCCTTTTCGATCGTCTTTAGCAAACTGCCGCCCGCCATTTCCAGCACATACTTGCTATAGAGTCCGTAAAATTCCCGATCCACGACCTTCGCCTTCAGGCGCACAACATCGCTGCCTGACACGGGCGATAGATTCACCTTCTCATTGCGGATATAGGCAACTTTGTTCCGTGGAACGAACTCCTTTAAGGGGCTGTTAGCGATCAATCCCGGATCCAACTTATTAATGTCGCCGATAAAATTACATACAAACTCGGTTTTAGATGAATTGTAGATCTCATAAGGCGTACCCACTTGTTCCAGAATCCCATTATTGAAAACGGCGATCCGGTCGGATAACGTTAACGCTTCCTCCTGATCATGGGTCACATAGATGGTTGTGATGCCAAACTGCTTTTGCAATTCCTTCAATTCATTTCTGAGCTGGACGCGCAGCTTCGCATCCAGATTCGACAACGGCTCATCCAAGGCCAAAATCGACGGCTTTAATACGAGTGCTCTGGCAATCGCTACACGCTGCTGCTGCCCGCCCGATAAATCCGATACACGCTTATGCAATTGTTCTTCCTTTAAGTCGACCTTACGCGCAATGTCTCGGACCTCCTGGTCGATCTCGGACTTTGATGCTTTCTTGACGCGCTTGCCGAAGGCAATATTTTCGTATACCGTCATCGTCGGAAATAACGCATAACTTTGGAACACCATACCGATTCCGCGTTTTTCAATCGGAGCATGTGTAATCTCTTTGTCGTTTAATAGAATGCTGCCGCCAGATGGGGTGATGAAACCGGCAAGACTTCGAAGAATGGTAGTTTTACCACAGCCTGAAGGGCCTAAAAAGGTGAAAAATTCCCCCTCGTTGATTTTCAGATTAAAGTTCTTAATGGCATGGAAATCTCCAAAATGAATTTGTATATCCTGAAATGTGATCATCACGTTCACCTTTTCTATTTAGGTTGTTGTAAGAAAGAACTGCATAGCCTGAACTAGCGCTATGCAGTTCCCCATCCATGCTGTTTAGTTCATGATTTGCAATTCAATTTTCTCTGCCCAGGCATCCAGATGTTCTGCAATGAAGCCCCAATCCAACGGCTGCGCCTTCAACTCGGCAAACATAGCTTTAGCTGAATCCGGAGCTTGTTCGGCTGCTTCTGCGATAACGGGCATTGCATTAAATTCCTTCGCAAAGGCTCCTTGCATTTCAGCGCTGCCAAACCACTCCACAAACCGTTCTGCCGTATCCTGCTTCTTCGTGCCATTAACAATGGCGATATGTTCGACAACCATAGGGACACCAATTTCAGGAATGACATAACCTGTTTTGACGCCGTATTCTTGTTCTCGCTTGGCGCGTTCGCCGGATACGATCGTTCCGATGGGAACTTTTCCGCTGGCCATATTCGCATACAGCTCCTCGCCTTCAATGACCGGAAGCCCATTATCGTAGAGTTGCTTTAACGCGTCCCAACCTGCATCAGAAATGCCCAGGTCTCCATTGGCGTCTTGATGGGGCGACAAAATCCCTGCGACAACCAGACGCATGGTAGCTCTATCAAGTCGGGTAGGCGCTTCATATTTCCCTTTAAACGCTTCGTTGGTATATAAGTCAGTCCAATCTTTCGGAGCCGTCTCCGGGGTATACATGTCCGCATTATAGCCAATCAGAATCGCTTGTTTTACGAGGCCATGATAGTAGCCTTCCAGATCGTTTAAGCCCTCGTCAACTTGCGAAGCCCACTGCGGGACGTATTTCGTTAGAACTTCCTCTTTCTTCAGATTTTCATAGAAAATATTATTTAAGCCGAATACCACGTCAGCAATCGGGTTATTCTTCTCTGCAATCAAGCGATTGGTTAAATCCGCACCGCCTGCACCCACGATTTCAATATCAAATCCCGCTTTTTTCGCTTGCTCCGTCCACCACTCACCGCGGCCGTCCGAATTTGAATTGGTATATACGATCAATTTCTCATTTTTGACCTGGCTCCCCGAATTTTCGCCGGATTCCGCCGAGTTTCCGCCGGCATTTCCACTATTATTACTTCCGCAGGCCGTGATGACTAAACAGCTAAGCACCACCATTGCCAACGCTTTCATCATTTTCGACATCTCATACTCTCTCCTTATCAAGTGATAATAAGTGGCTTCGATCGAAGACCGATTTCCTTTCAACAATGTTCGTTTGTATTTTGATCGTGAGATGTTGTTCCTTCGAATGATTGATACGCTTCATGAGCAGATCTACGGCTGCTGCGGCAAGCCGATCTGTATCTTGACGAACTGTAGTTAATGGGATGGGTGTTAATGCTGAAAGATAAGTATTCGAAAATCCAACGATAGACAGCTTCTCCGGGACGGATATGTTCATATGAAGTGCAGAAAACAAAGTAGAAATGGCGACTTGGTCGTCCGCACACATGATCGCCGTCATTTGCGGATTGCTTCTAATAAATTCCCCTTGTTCGGCATCATACTCATGAAAGCGGCCCGGTTCACAGCGTTCCGTTCTAAAATGAATATATTCGCTCTTCACCGGAATCCCATGATCAAGCAAAGCTTGAATGTACCCCTGATATCTTTCCTCTCGACTTGTGATGTTCTCAAAAATGTTAGACGAATACCCAATGTCCCGATGACCCTTCGCAATCAAATACTGTGCCATTTCATAGGAGCCTTGAAAATGGTCGTGATAGACGCAATCAAACGGAATCTCACGAAAAATCCGGTCGATGATCACACTTGGAATTTGTTCCGTTTTTAATCGAAGCACTTGATCACTGCAGGTTCGACTTCCCCAAGGAAATAAGATGATTCCGCTGATCCCTGCAGCCACAAGCTCCCGTAAGCATCGGTCTTGGTCGTCTTGGTCGCTGCTAATTTTTAAAATGAGCTCAAATTGATGTTTACGTAACTCATGCTCGACTGCCGAAATGATTCTTGACGTATAATCGGACATGTGGGGAATGATGAGCGCAACTTGTTGATTGACTTTCTTCTCAACCGCAGGTTGTACCGGTTCCTGCAGTCTTTCACTGCTCCCTTCATACCGATTGCCTGAGAGGAACGTGCCTCGTCTCGGCAGACGATAAACTACCCCCTGCTCCACCAGTTGTTCCAAGGCCAATTTACTCGTCATTCGGCTGACGCCAAACAACTTGGCCAGTTCACCCTCTGAGGGTACAGGATCATGCGCTTGAAGTCCCCGGGTCTCGATGATCTCCAGTACTTTCTCCGCGACCTGCAAATACAGCTGTTGTTTCTCCTTCTTGGAAGTGCTTTCAGAACTCATGTCCGGACATTCCTTTATTATTTTTTAGTTGGTAAACCGCGCGTGATCTACCAAGCCATTAGCTTAAGCTGACATAACCATACAATATGTCACTGACACATTCAATGATATTGAGCAAAAGAATTTTGCGGGAAATTATTGCCATTTTGCAAAAATACAACTCTACTATTGTTCGAAAGCCTAGTTTGTTGAAATATGCTAGGGACAAAGTTTTACGATCAGTGACATATTTCAAAGGTAAAAAAAGTACCCTGCACGAAACACTTTGGTTTAAGTGTCCCGTGCAGGGTACCCGGTAATGTGGGATCCCCTTCACTTTTACTGTACGGGTTTACTTAGCGGCGCAGGAGTTCCCTTCTCCGGCTTCTCACTTTCATGACTGGTATCATAATAAGTTTTCATATTCCGTAGCACCGGGAACAGGTGCATCCAGAGCGCGGCCACAACGAGCGTCCCGATTCCGCCGATGACGGTGGCAACCACTGCACCAAGCCAATTGGCCATGGTGCCGGATTCGAATTCGCCGAGCTGGTTCGAGGTTCCGATAAACAGCATGTTGACAGCGTTGACACGCCCCTGCATTACACGAGGCGTATTTAACTGAACCAGCGTAGAACGAATGACGACACTGACCACATCCGATGCGCCGATCAGGAACAGGGCTACCAAAGATAATATGAGATTTTTGGAGACGGCGAACAGCACGGTAGCCAAGCCAAAGATCGCCAGCGAGCTGAACAAATACTTGCTGATCGAATTCTGAATCGAATACCGCGTAAGAACAAGTGACATCAGCAAAGCGCCAACTGCCGGAGCTGTCCGAAGCAATCCGAGTCCCCATGACCCTGCAGGATGTCTTCGGCGAAGATTGGCAGCAGCGCCGTAGCCCCGCCGAGCATAACGGTGAACAGATCAAGCGAGATCGTGCCTAGAAATCGCTTGATGGGTGTATCATAACCATGAATCATGTCAAAAGAGCCCAAATTGCGTTAACGAACTGTAAAAGCTACCGTTAATTTTGGACAATTTCATGGTTTTGTCCAAATTAGCGGTAAATCCTGCTGTTATTTTGATCGAAATCAGCAATTTGGCGAGGAAACATAAAATTTAACGGTAGGTTTTACTTGTAATTGGTGCGGAGAGATCTAACTTGCGAAATTAACGGTAGGTTTTGGAGCTAAATTTAGTTTATCGGAGGTTCGCGGCGGGCTTGCGGAGGAAAAAAGCGACAGAAAAGAGGGGATAAAGAAGTACCACTTCATTCGGCTATTACTACTGTTGGCGAAAAAGTAAAATTATATCTTCGAGGAATTGTAGGTTTAGGTGATGTAATTATTCGAATTATTACTACTCGTGACTCAGAATTATTGAAATCTCAACTTGCTGAACAAGACTTTTTAAATAGATGGAAAAGTAAGCATACAACTACTCCGACGTTGAAATCAAAATATGTACATGAACGTAATGCCCATTTGAAAAGACTAATTCATCAAGTATATTAGTACAGTAGCCTTGCATGAGTTAAATGCTAACATATTCTGATAAAAATTTATCCCTATTTTGTGATACGGTTCGCCACGGCTTCTACGAGGGCAAGTTTTCGGCCATCCCATGTGGGATGGCCTTTTTCATCATACAACTATCAGATTCGCTCTCCATGACACACTTATACTTAACAGTAAATAATCAATCATCATTCCGACAATACGAGGTCAAGCCAGGATTGGGCCTCACGGTACAGAACGGGGTTGTTTTCTGGCGTATAGTAAGCCAGTATGGCCACTGCCTGGGATACAACCCATCCGCGGGCTCTCGTCCAGGTCGCGTCATCCGTCGGAAGATATTTGCGGAATGCGTCACGTGCCTCCGGCGAGTGTAACTTCCATGCGACCATGACATCGCATGCAGGATCACCCACGCCCATCGTATCCCAATCGATCACACCGGTAATTCGTTGATTACGCACGAGCCAGTTGCGCATATCAAGGTCGCCGTGATGCCAAACTGGCGGGCCGCTCCACGGAGGCGCAGCAAGCGCGGATTCCCACACCTTAGACACCGCCGCAACGTCGCCATCAAACCGTGCCAACCAGTATCGGAACCCCTCATCCCGCTCCGCCAAAGGAACACCGCGTCCCAGCGGCCCACCCGATGAATCGATTTGCTGCAGCGCTGCAACGAACCCCGCAAGATCACGCGCTGCCTGCATCGCGTCAATCTCCTCAATCGGCACCGACTCGCCCTCAACCCAGGTGTAAATATACCAATACCAAGGATATTCGCTGCTCGGATGCCCTAGAGCGATGGGTACAGGGACTTCTAGCGGAACCAACGGAGCAAGCTTGGGCAGCCAAGTAAACTCGCGGCTTTCTGGTGTCGCAGGCCCTTCCCGCCGCGCGAGCCGAACCGAATATTGGTTACCTAATCGAAAGATGGCGTTCACGGTGCCAGCTGGCTCGACCCGCCGCAGGGATAGATCTGACCATTGGGGAAACTGGGCAACCAGCAGACGGCGAACCAGCGCCTCATCCATTTCTATTTCGTCAGCATTTTTTCAGCCATGCGTCCCTACCTCCTTGGGGTTTTCCAAGAATTAAGGTATCAAAGAAATCACGAAATAAACAGATCATATCCAGTTATAGTTAAAAACCACCGCGTATTCTAATCAAAAAAAAAGCCAGCCTCATCATGTGAGACCAGCTACACTTTCTTGATGATATTCCCCCCACTTGACCATCATCTCTAAAACAGGGAGGAACGTCTTACCATGTTCGCTAAGTGAGTACTCCACTTTCGGGGGAACATGATTATAGACTGTTCGAATAACCAGTTTATCTCGTTCCAGGTCTCTTAGTTGTTCTGTAAGCATCTTACGCGTAATTTTAGAAATGGAGCGCTCGAGTTCATTAAATCGCTTGGGTCCTCTGAAACCGTCCGCCTGCTTGCAAAGCAACAACACCCTGCACGCGCACTAGTTCGAGACTTATCTCGTACGCCGCGTGAGTTCTCCGAGAATGGGATTGATATCGCCGTTGGCAACTTCGATCGTCCTGAAACTCTTGATGCAGCCATGCATGGCATTGAGACGGTCGTTTTAATTAGTCCTGCTGTACCGGACCAGGAAATCGCCGTGATTGACAGTGCTGTTCGCAACGGAATAAAACATATTATAAAGATCACGAATCATAAGGCTACGGCAGATTCCCCTGTTGATCGACGGCGTGGCCATGCGCGAGTTGAGGCGCATCTGAAGGCGACGGGGATCGACTATACTTTGCTTGCGCCGAATCTCTACATGCAGAATCTCTTCGCTGTCGCGCAGATGATTAAACAAACGAGAGGCTTCGTAATGTCTGCCGGTGATGGCAAGTTCGCCATGATCGATGCTCGCTACGTGGCCGCCACGGCCGCAACTATTGCCGTATCACGATCCACGCATGCAGGCCGTACTTATCTGCTCACCGGACCCGAATTGATTACTTATCACGATGTCGCACGTAAACTGTCTGACGCTCTGGGGTATACCGTCGAATACCGGTGAATCTCTCCCGCCGAGCATCAGAAAGCGATGATTCAGGCAGGGATTCCCGAGCCTGTTGCCACATCCAACGCCCAATTATTCGGTTTGATTGCCGAAGATGACGCCGCATGGATATCCGATGATGTGAAACGAGTTACGGGGATGTCCCCTCGTAATCTGGACCTCTTTCTCGCCGAGAACCTTCCCGCCTTCAAATAAGCGCAAAAACAGCACCAACTTAAAAGAAAAAAGGAGCGATCACCACGCGATCCGCTCCTAAAAACCTAGGGAGTTATTCTCTGCTCGATCCCATCGAGTAATAAGAGAATTCCCGAGTCAAAGAGTTCATCAGAACCAATTAAATTAAACATCCCTTCTTCGTACATCCGACGAAGCAGGTTGAATTGCGAGAAATCCCCGTGAATATCCTCCTTATTCCCTAACGATATCTGTACCATCCGTTGTTCATATTCTTCAACGACGAAGTTGATGACATAGTTAAGCAAATGGGTGATATATGAAAATTTTTGTTTATCCGTCAAGGAAGTAGGTTCGATCATCTGCAAGAGGCATTCGAGCAGTTCCATAAAATCAGCCTCTGGCTTCGACTTCATCAGAAGTTGACCCGAGCAGGGATACTGCTGGAGTTTCTTCCGAATCACCATGGCGCTGGTTTGAAGCCTCTCCCGCCAGTCACCTTGCTTGGGAAGATCACCTATGATCTCTCTTGAAACCAGGTTGGCTAAGGTTTGAATAAGGACCTGCTTACTCTCGAAGTACCAATAGATCGTAGGGGCTTGAACATTTAGCTCTTTACAAAGGCTTCTTATGGTAAAGTTTTCGATTCCTTGGTCGGAGAGAAGCCGCCACGAAGCTGCGATGATCTTCTCCTCGCTGATATGTGGCCTGCGTTGAGGCATAACAGACAATCCAACTCCATTCCATAGATTCTTATACAACTTATTATACTCGATTTAGAAAGGAGCCTAGTCAAGGATAAACGTAAAAACAAACCCCTATTCCTCCAACTCTACATCTTCCTCAGGCAACGGCTTCTGGTTGAACATGCTTTCCCCTGCTTTCGAGGAGAGGCGAACATCCCGCATCCCACGTTCAATCGCAGCCACCTCATAATCACGTAACGCTGACAAAAGTTCCTTTTTCCCGTCTTTGACGTTGATTAATTCTTTCGATAGCTCATAGGCATCAAAAAGTGCCGCGTTCCCGCCAATTCCAGCCGGTGTCATCGGATGCAAGGCGTCCCCCAGCAATACCAAAGAGGTGGTTTCTTTCCAAGGCTTATATGGCAAAACATTACGCAAGTGATAAACAGCCGTTTTCTCTGGCTCTGCGAGTTCCAACATCCGTTTGACTTGGGGATGCCAATGTTTGGTTTTCTCTTGAGCAAGGGACAACAATTCCGAACCATTCAATTGGAAAAGCTGCTCGTCAGGCATCCCAAACCACTCAGGCGAGCACGCAAACACAGCATACAAGTAATCCTGTTGTGGAGTAATTTTCACATTCAGGGACATGGATTCCGGCAATCGTTCCATATTCGGCTTGAAGGCCATTTCTTCAAGAAGCAGGGAAACCGGAGCCTCTCCTTCCGGGCTAAAAAGGCCTCTCATGCTGCCGTCCCCAATGAGCTGATCGAGTTCTTTTCTCCGAGTATCATCCAGAAATACTTTTGTATAAAGAGCTCTTCCCAAGGTATCAAAAATTTTCACCCCAGGTTTATACTGTTGGCGAACCTTCGATCCTCCCCCGTCAGCGCCAACAAGGACATCCGCATCGATATACTCTCCATTCTCAAACCAAGCTCTCAAGCGGCCGTTTTCCAACGTTTCATAATGGGTAAACCGATATCCGTAACGGATATGGTCATTGAGTTCACCAAGCAACACTTCTCTGAAAGTAAAACGATTGACGCCAGGCGTGATTTTCGCCTTGTTGTACATTGGGTGCTGTTCTTCCATCAGCTCGAGAGAAATTGGATTTAAGAAAATCGGGTGTTCCGGTCCCATGACGGAGGTTTCCATAAAGAGATCGTAAAGCTTCTCAGGCAGACAAAACCGCAGCGCACTCATTCCGTTGTCATTGATTTTGATACGATAACCGGTTTGAAGAAATTGTCCTTCCTGCTCGCGTTCACAAACTACAAAGTCAATGTGATGCTTCTTCAGACTTTGCGCTAATGCAAGTCCTCCGAGACCGCCGCCGACAATAACTGCAGAGAGTGATGTCATACGAGTCCTTCTTTCTATAACTTAGTTATATTTATATAACACCGTTATATTAAACCCGTTCTCCTCTGTTTGTCAATAGTTGTGTTCCTGGTATACTTCCCATCACCATGAGCATGATGATAAATATCGAAGTGACTCTTTTCACTGTATTTTTCATATCAGTCCTCCTCATCAACAAAAACAGACATCATATGCTAAAAAAATCAATCAATATAATACCACGGTTGAAAATCTATATATTGAAATGTAAAGAAAACTTTAAGTTTGTGCCTGCCTTCGCCTTATTTATGATACGGTTCACCGTATCTATTGATATGGTAAACTGAATAAAGCTGAAATACAAAGCTGAGGGGCCCGGAATGTATCCAAGGCCCCTCATGCTCATATCTTTACCACAGCTTCAGCTTGCTGAATTTGCTTGGTCAAATTAGCTATCTCTGCTTCTCTGTCCCACATTACACTTGAACGTCCTGCTATTATCATTTCTGATTTTAACAATACCTCATCTTTATTATACATATACCTGAATTGCAGCGGTTCACCTGTTTCTTCATCTTTGCAGTACATATCAACGATGATCATTTGATCTCGTTTGTACAGGGAAATCTCATCATAATTTGCTTCGCTAATATTGTTCGCCAACACAAAAGGAGGAACCCCCTTATTGGCAAGAACATGTGCTAACTTCACTTTTAATTCCTGCACATTAAGCAATTGTTACCCTCCTTTCGGTTAATAAACTCATTCTAAAGTCTTTCCGCTAAATACGCCACATATTTTTCTGCCAGTGGCCTTGCTTGCTTGAAGTCGGCGATAGACCATTGTTTTCTTGGATACCCAATTGCTTTTAGCAACTGGTCATTAATTATTTTGACGCATAGGCCGTCTAAAGCCAGATTCGTATCGCGATAGTATCCCAACTTGATAGCAATCTCTTCTGCTTTCCCTTTAGGATTTAGACCCTTTGCAGTTAATATTTCCGCAATCCCGTTTTCAATGTATGTTTTTAACTCTTGTCGCCGCTCTTTTAATTCAAGGTCAGGTCTTTTTGACTTCGCAATATCTTCAAACGTAGACCCTTCAATAAGCTTGATCATTTCGTCAGTAATCGGAATGCCCTTTGACCTTAACGCGTCTAATGCTTCTTCCGTTTTATTTCTGCTCTGACGAATAGCCTCTTCATATGCTTCCAATATGGTTTCATCGCCTATAAATGTCTTAAGTTCTTCTCTGAAGGTTCCCGACTGCCTAGCTTCCCCAACGTCAGGTTCTGAATGACCGTCACTTTCAGACCCTCCACCTTCATTTTCCTCAAATATTTTTTCCAACCGGTCAATGATCTCTGCTTTTTGTTGTTCTTTACTGTAGTATTCCCAAAGCTCATCTAGACCAAGTGCATTGTGATATACGAGATGAGCAACATTATCTATCGCGGGTTCCTTCGCATCCGGAATTGAGCGTAGTGCTCTTCCTGCAAATTGTGCATACGCTGATAAGCTCTTAAACGGGCGGAATATCGCAGCAACAGAGATATACGGGTGGTCATATCCTTCACCAAGCATACCTACGTTTACAATCACTTGTGTGCGATCATTGTGAAAATCGATTCTTTCCCGGTCCTGCTCTGAAGGTTCCATGTCACTGTGTACAATGGATGCGGGACATCCAACAGCTTCGTATAGCTGCTTAATCTCCCTAGCATGTTCAATGGAACAAGCTACAGCGATAATCTTGTGAGGTACTCCTGTCGCCTCCCTCTTCTCCGTCATAATTTGAAGGCTTCTTCTTACAACCGCTTCGCTGCACTGAGTCGAATACGCTACCGTTCTCTCCACCCAGTCACTGTCTTTTAATTTTAATACTTCTTCCAATGTAACTTCTTCTTCGTAACCTTGTACTTTGAAAGTCAATTGATCTGGAATGTACTCTTTTTTAACAAGCTGCTTCACATAACCTTTTATCATCGCTCGACTTAGCGGATATGAGTAAACGTCCTCAGCATAGATTTCCTTCTTATCCGATCTAAAAGGAGTGCCAGTTATTTTAACGATTTTTGCCGAATTGAAGTACTCTTCCATCTCTACCCATGATGCTGCTGGAGAATGATGTGCCTCGTCGATAATAATCATATCGAAGAAATCCCGCGGCACCTTCTGCAACAATGAACTTGCATTGTGGGACTGAAGTCGATGAATATTGGTAATCACAATTTTTGCTTGTTCCAGCGTTCGAGGATCACCTTCGTATTCAATAACTTCAGGTAAATTCGATGGAACATTAATGACCTTTCGATTCCACCAAAAATTATGTTCATATCTTGGGTCAAGACTATCAGTAACAGTATTGCGGATTGTCCGATTTGGAGTAACGATTAGCACCCTATTTTGTGCTATGCCGTATGGCAGGATGGCCATTAAACCCGTTTTACCAACTCCTGTTGGTAGAGTAACTAACGCCGGCTTGTGATCAACTGGTGACTCAAAATATTCCTTCACTCTCAAGTACCCCTGCACTTGTGGCTCTCGTAGATTAGGATTTCCCTCAATATGAGCAAATGTATTTTGGAAGTACATATAAGCCCCCCTCCGGCCATTTGTTATATTACACATTTCCACATTATCCCTTGAATTCCTGCCATCTTAGATTGATAACCCAAAAGAAAAGCCGGTGTTCAGCAACGATTGAACCCCGGCTCAATGCTAAATTATTACCCCTTTACAATTTCCAATAGCTTCTCATAACTGTTTACCACATCATACTTCAACTGCCCTGTATTCAGCTTAGCAAAGTGCTTGCGTGCACATTCAATCTTCGTCTTCTCCACTTCACGCAGTTCCATCGAGTCCATAGACCCCTTTGTTTCTGCGATGAAGTAGATATGCTTGACATCGCCTTCTTTGAACACAATCGCCCAGTCCGGGTTGTAGTCGCCAACTGGAGTAGGAATATAGAATCCTCGCGGCAGCTTAGCATAAACCTGTACCTCTTTGCTCGTATCAAGCTCTTTAGCAAATGCCCGCTCAATCTTGGAATCTGTTACGACGTAATCATAAATATGCTTTTCAACAGAGATGGCGTTCAGACCCAGTTGTCCCTTCAAGTTGTTCTTCGTAAACACATCCGTATGGAACGTATCATTAATTACATCGTAAGTTATGGATTCAATAATCGTGGTAGCCTTCTGTTCGTTAATAAGCTTGGACGCCCGAATAATAAACTCCTCCGGATTCTTCCGGAACAACAGGAAGGTAGACGGTTTAATACCCTTCAAGATGGCGACAATTGTCTTCCGGGTCAGCCGCGTTTCATCCATCATCTTGCCGATCAAGTCGTACTTGATCTTTGATATAGCAGGCCCGTTCACGTACTCCGTTTGCGTTTCCCGTGTTACAAATGCCTCGCCTTGCTTGAGTTGCTCCCGAGACTCTATTTCCTTCATTTCGCCGTGTTTAATTGCGTAGCGGATGTCTGGCACCTGCAAATTCATGTCTAATGCCAGGATACACTTCCGTACCAACTCATCGGAATCAAATCGAACGGTATAGACAGATTTTTTGTTGATCCGGTTCCACAACTCCTTGAACTCTTGCTTATAGAAGTTGTTGTTAACCTTCACCGAAACGATATTGCGATTCCGATCATTCTCCGCCATATCTGCCTTGCCTTCTACGTAGATGGATTTAACCAGTTCGATGAGCGATTCTTGAAATTCACGCAGTTCATCGGGCAGCTTGACCGTTTGATCGTTAACGGCGGCAAAGTAGTCGTCCGTCAAACGAAATTCATCATCGACATAGCCATTTTTTATAAAGGCAAATTGCAGCTTGTTTGCCAGCTTCTCATCGATACTTAATTGTTCGCCGCGGGCATTGGTAAGCACTTTATTCAGGAAGAAATCCACGTTAGCCTTACGTGGCCGATCCGACAATGTAGCGGCAATCTCGCTTTGTAGCTGCTTGGCAAACTCTTCGTAGGACTCGCTTGCAACAACGGTAAGTGAATTAATTTCGTGAACATCAATACCGGGGATGCTGGAGTCGATCCGTTCACCGTATTTATTCACGCACAGTCGCAGTCCACGCCCAACTTCCTGCCGTTTCTTGATCGTGGAGTCGCTATGTTTGAGCGTACATATCTGGAATACGTTCGGGTTGTCCCAGCCTTCCTTTAACGCCGAGTGCGAGAAAATAAACCGTGTCGGTTCCTCGAAGCTGAGAAGCCGTTCCTTATCCCGCATGATCAAGTCGTAGGCATCAACATCATCAGAATCCGTCTCTCTTGCGGACACTTTGGAATCAACAAACCTGTTGCTTTTCTTGTCAATGGAGAAGTAGCCTTTATGCGTACTCTTTACCTGAATCGAATTCAAATATTGAATGTATGGGTCATCCGCAAACAACGACAGCTGTTCATTTAGAAGCTCCATATATTCTTCTTCAAAAATGTCAGCGTACTCTCCATTCTTCTCGTTGCCGTCTTTATCATATTGCCGGTACTTGGCGACTTCATCAATAAAGAAGAGTGAGAGCACTTTGATTCCTTTATGGAATAGCACCCGCTCCTTTTCGAAGTGAGATTTCAACGTCTCTCGAATCTGAATTCGGCGGAAATGAAGCTCGCTGACATCGCCCTGTACATCACCGGCGTACAGCGTAACACCATTGATGAAACTGATGCTGTTATTCTGTCCGTTAATTTCCGATACTTTATAGCCTTTATATTGCTCCAGATGATCGGACAACTGATAGAGGTCATCGCCCGTCACGATTTTCTTGGAGACTTTGGTTAATCCTGTCTTGGTTCGTTTTTCATATTCAAGACGGGCTACAGGAGCGTGCTTATCACTGACATCTACGCCTTCAAGATATAAATAGCTGTTGATTCCACTGGTTCCTTTTACAGAGATGCCTTTGACGCTGATCTTCTTGACCAGCTTCATGTTATACGCATCCAGAGCATCGAGGCGATAAACCTTGTTATAGTCCTCCCGGTGTGTTGCCGAATACCGCAGCGTAAACAACGGTTTGAAATCTTTAAGTGCTTCCTTCGTCTTCTGACCTTCCACCGATTGAGGCTCGTCGATTATCAATATTGGATTTGTGCTGGCGATAACATCAATCGGACGCCGAGAGTTAAAGTCATCCAGCTCCATGGAAATTCTTCGTGCATCTTTACCCCTCGCATTAAACGCTTGTGAGTTGATGATCATGACATTGATCCCAGCGTCGCTGGCAAACTTCTCGATTTGATGCAATTGCTTTGAATTATAGACAAAATACCTAGCCTTTGACCCGTATTCAGACATGAAATGGTCTTCGGTGATCTGAAACGTCTTCAGCACACCCTCCCGAATGGCGATCGACGGGACAACGATGATGAATTTGCTCCAGCCGTATTTTTTATACAGTTCGTACATCGTCCGAATATAGGTGTAGGTTTTTCCCGTACCGGTTTCCATCTCAACTGTAAGGTTGTATTTGCCTTCAAGCCGTTCGGACAATTTCAAGCCATTTTGCCGTTGTATGGCCTGAATATTACTCAACACTTCCTGATCAATAAGTTTAATAGGATTGTTCTTGAAGCCATAATCAGACTCACCGCTTGTGGTTTGAAACAAATCTCCCATTTCCACGCTTTTCTGCCTGCGTCCTTTATCAAGCGTAAACCGAGAGGATTCGTTCGGCTGCCCTTGGAACACGTCTACAATACTCTTGACCGCATCCAATTGAAATTGTTGATGTTTGAATTTGATTTTCATCGCTGCTCACCTTCCTTACAGCACTTGAATTTCGGTGCTCGGAGAGAGCAGCTTGAACAGTTCTTCCACATTGATGCGGGCCGAATCATCCCGGAACGAACTATCGCGGAATACAACCCTGAGCGGTTGATCCGCCGCGATTTTCTTAATGACCGATTCTGGAACCTCTTCATCGAAGCAAGCGATTAAGGAATTCTCGGCAACGTAGTGGACGGTTTTGCCTTCGATTTCCTTGGTCTCCATTGGCAGGGAAAGCTCTAACCCGCATTCCAGCATCACCTGGATGAGCAAATCCTCGCCTGTACGGTCTTCCTTAATGTTGGATGACAGATCGTCCAGATTCATCTGACCCAACTTGTCCGGCGTGTAGTACACGTCCTTCATGTTGCTGGAGTCTACACGGAACACGCGAAAACCGTAATCGATGTCTGCCCCTGTTTCTTCTTTGATCTTTTTCGCGGCACGGCGAATACGTTCTTTGCCGATTTCACAGATGTTTTTGTATCCAGACTTGTATGCATCTGATGTTTCGTCCGTGCTTTCAGGCAATTGAACCATGATGAATTTTCTGTTACCACCATCTTCTGCGTTTATCTGCATAACCGCATGAGCTGTAGTGGCCGAACCTGAAAAGAAATCAAGTACTATCTCTTCATTTTTTCCGTTGGTGGACAATTCCAAAATTCTTTTAATTAAACCTACTGGCTTAGGTGTATCGAAGGGAACTGCGTTATCAAACAAATCTTTAAGGCATTTATTTCCGTCTCTTGTTGTTCCAACTTCCTTCCCAAACCAGATCGTCTCTGGAGCCCTGCCTTCCAAATCATCTAGGTATATCTTGCGTATGATTTTAGTTTCATCTTGGTTAAAAATGATTTCGCCGGTGCTAATTTTTTTCTCTACTGTTTCCTTACTCCACCTCCAGCCGTTTGCAGGTGGGCTTATTATTTTCCCAGAGGGAGTTACGATATCATATATCAGATTTGGTCTATAGAGTGCATTCCTAACGTCTCCTGATCTCCAAGGGCCTCTTGGATCATTATCAGGGTTTGAATAAGCTTTGTTGTGTTCCTCTGTTCTATCCAAAGACTCCAAAGAGTAGTCCATTGATTTTGCATAAATGAGTATATAATTATGGTGAACTGAAAATTTCCCCAAGTAACCTTTCGGTTGTATACTGTGTTGCCATATTACGTTTGCAATAAAGTTATCCATTCCATATATTTCATCACACATTTTTTTCATGTTGTCTACTTCTTTATCATCGATACTGATAAAAATAACTCCATCATCTCTTAGCAAATTTCGAGCTATTTTCAATCTCGGGTACATCATGGATAACCAGTCGCTATGGAAACGTCCATTTGATTCTAAGTTTTGAACAAGTCTATTTCCGTTTTGATCCACCTGGCCGGACTCTTCGATATACTCATCCAAAGATAACTTAAAAGTATCCTTATAAATGAAATCCTTACCTGTATTGTAGGGCGGGTCTATATAAATACATTTTACTTTGTTCAAGTACGATTCTTGCAATAGTTTTAACGCTTCGAGGTTGTCACCTTCGATGTACATATTTTGGGTACTATCCCAATCAACACTATCAGTTTTGATAGGTCTTAATGTCTTATCAATAGGTGTATTCGCGTTGAGAATAGCCTCTTTCTTCCCTGGCCATGTCAGTTGATACCGTTCTTTTTCACCTTCAACCAGGACATCGGAAAGTTCCTGTTTCAACAAATCAAAATCGACCGCTCGTTTGATTTTTCCTTTTTCATCTCTGGCTTCGGTAATCACGTTGGGGAACAACTCTGCAATCTTGTCGATATTGACTTGAGTCAAATCAACCGATTTCATTGTCAATTTGTTCATTGGTTTGACCTCCAGTTACTTAATCAAGAAGTTGATTCAGTTCTTTTCTCTTGCGTTGTAGTTCCATGTTTAATTCGACTTTGCGGTTGAATTGTTTTTCAGCCCGAATCTTGGACTCTAGCCGGTGGCATTCTTGCGTCAGCTTGTCAATTTGGGCTTGCCGCTCCAAAACGGCTGTAAGCTCGATTTCCGGCTTCACCTTAATGGGAAGCAGTTGACGGATGATGTTCTCGTAAACAGCCTTTAGATTGAGTCCTTGGAGAATGTCGAGTTTGATACTTTCGATCGGCTGCCAGTCCGTCTCATGGTAAGAACGGACGACAGACCGATTTTCGTCGGTCTGATTTCGTTCTTTATACGCGATGGCAAGCTTGCCCTGCCCCTCATACATCAGTACATGCAAGATAGGATAGGGAATCGCCTTATCTATGCTCCGTAGCAATTCAAGGGAGTAAGATTGCTCCTTCAAATGAACTTCAAATATCTGAATTTCTTCAATATTCTCTTTCGGTTCAAGACGAATCGTGTCCTTGGATAGCTTGTGCTTCCAGATGATCGATTCGACTTGTTCGGTAAACAGTTCTTTGAGGTGATGATTTGCTTGCAACTTCTCATAAAATTTGTTCTTCGGAATTTTACGGTTTACAAGCGTGCTTGAAGGCAATTGAAACATCACGCATTCACCTGCCTGATAACGACAAAGGTGATGAGTTCAAAGTCCTCAAGCCCTTTAATCGAGTCGATTAGTGCCGTCGTCCCGCCGCTACTGAACAAGCTGTCCAGATCGTTTTCTTCTTTCACCTGTACAATCGAGCGGATGGTTTCTTGGAGCAGCAAGGAATACATGTCCATCTTCTTGCCGTCTTTCGTCGCTTGATTGAAGCTGCGGCAAGCATCCATCATTGGTTCGGATTGGCCTCTGCACATAGCTCGCAGGATATCAAGTGTCTTTTTGACATCCATATGATTGGTGACGACTTCACCATCTTCGCTCATGTAGACGAGATAGAAGGGATGCAGCCGGTTCTGCTTGTCGGGATTCAGTTCCTCATTGACGTTGCGAAGAACAAAGATGACGCCGGGCTTTGCTCCCTTCTCTTCGTCAGCAGCCACAACCGCATGCAGTCCGCTCGGAACGGAATCAAGTTCTCCGTTCTCCTTGACATAGTTCACCAAGTCCATGCGAAAATCGTTCAGGCCCAAATCGGTGATGGAGACGCCCGTGTTCATATCATCCAGATCGACGACTTCCTTCTGCAAACGATGAAGCTGCTGCTTCCGATATTCCAGATCGCTGGATTGATTGAACAGGACGTTATCATCGCCAGTCGCCGTCATATCCATGATGACCATCCGATTCTCGACCCGCTCTTTTAACTGAATGTATTCATCCAGCGTCATGTTGGGCCAGAAGTTCACCAATTGAATCTCCTTGTTCTGCGACCCGATCCGGTCTATCCGACCGAATCGCTGAATAATTCGCACCGGATTCCAGTGAATGTCATAGTTGATGAGATAGTCACAATCTTGCAAGTTTTGCCCTTCGGATATGCAGTCGGAAGCGATAAGCAGATCAATCTCGCCTTTGACATCCGGCATGGTCAGTTTCTTCTCCTTGGATCGAGGCGAGAAGCAAGTCAGCAATGTGCTGATATCATTCCGCAAACCGGTGGTGTTTTTGTTCTCGTCGCTGCCGACGATTTTGGCCGTATCGATATTGTACTTGGCCTTCATATACTCCGACAAATGCGTGTACAAGTACGCTGCGGTATCCGTGAATGCACTGAAAATGATGACCTTGCGGTTACCGGGATTGATCGGGTGATTGATTTTGTGATCAATCACCTGCTTCAATGTGTTTAGCTTCGCATCGTGTTCAGGCGTTACTTTCCGCATTTCAGACAGCAAGGCAGAAAGAATGTTGTGGTCGTTCATCAAATCTTCTTTCCAGCGAAGAACATCCATATCGGACAAATTGATCTTGATCGTATCCCCGATGCTGAAATCATCGTCCAGCCAATCGTCATCGTCAAGATTGGCATCCTCAATATCGGTATAACCTACAGCATCGGACTTCCCGCTTCGCTCGAATGCTTCGATTTGCTGAAGCGTCTGATCGATTTTGGAGACAATCTTGGAAAGGGTCAATCGGAACGACTCCACCGAACTTTCCAGGCGTTTCAGCAGGTTGATCCGCATCAAAATCTGCAAACTGCCTTCGCGATCCATCTGCCTGAAGTTCCCGCTCCCGCCCCTTACGCTGGTGTCATACAACTCTTCATAGAAACGCAGTCGGCTCGGTTGAATATATTTGAATGGTGCATAGATGCCGAGATTGATTCTGGATAACTCTATAAAAATTTCATTATACCCGATAACATCCGCTCTGTCGGTCAAATCGCAAAACTTCGAGAGAGGCGGCAGCCGTCTGGGGAACTCGCCGATCTCCTCCGCTTTGTAATACTTCTGGATATGCTTGCGTGACCGAGCGATCGTCAAGCTGTCCAGCAGCTCAAAAAAGTCGAAGTCGAGCATACCAAGAAGCGTCTCCGTTGTACGTTCAGCAACATCCATCTTAGACCACTGGTTAAACGCGGACTGGGCTCGTTTGAAGATGTCGTTAATCCCCCGCTCCGTGCCCAACTTGCTGTTGATTTCCTCTGGATTTCCTTCATAAGCCAAGGCAAGCTGGTTGCGAAGATCTATGAACTTGTTGTTCACCGGAGTAGCGGAGAGCATGAGCACTTTCGTTTTCACGCCGCTTTTTAACACTTTCCGCATCAGCTTCTGATACCGCGTCTCTTTATCTTTCTTGGCTTCGTTGTTACGGAAATTATGCGACTCATCAATGACGAGCAGATCGTAATTACCCCAGTTCAACCGATCAAGGGGGATTTTATTCGATTCCCCTCTTTCCCGCGATATGTCCGTATGGTAGAGTACATCATAGCGGAATCGGTCAGCATACAAAATATTGTTGGTTACATTCTGTTTATAGGTAAGCCAGTTGTCGCCGAGTTTTTTGGGACATAGCAACAACACGGACTTGTTGCGAAGTTCATAGTATTTGATGATACCAAGAGCCGTAAATGTTTTTCCCAGACCAACGCTGTCTGCAAGGATGCATCCGTTGTACTTTTCCAGTTTATTGATCGCACCAAGAACCGCGTCTTTCTGGAAATGATAGAGACGTTTCCAGATTTCCGTCTCTTTGAATCCAGTTGCTTCGTTGGGCAATATGTCTTCTGTGATGTCTGATAGGAACTCGTTGAAGATATTGTACAAAATGACGTAGTAAATGAACTCCGGAGAGTTCTCTTTATACACCGATGAAATATGCTCCACAACTTGGTTCGTGACATCTTCAAGCTTGCTTTTGTCATTCCATACCTGATCGAACAGATCGAAATACATTTTGGTAAACGGAGCTTCTGTGAACTTGTTCACCATCTTGGAGAGAGCATTGCCCTTTTCATAACCAAGATCAACGGTCGTAAAGCCATCGATTGGCATATAGGTGATCGGCTCGTTTGCATTCTGCAAATTCAGCATGCCTTGCATCGAGCCGGAAGTACGGTTCGATTTGAACGTGACTTTTTTACGAATCCAGTCACTGCATTCTTTTGCAATCGCTTTGAGTGTCAATTCGTTTTTGAGCCGGATTTCAAATTCGGTGCCGTACAAGCTTTTTTCCCGGTTCCGTTTCGGAATATAAAATTCCCGCTTCTCCTTCTTTATACTATCCGCAATAAAGGTGGGAGAGGTGAAGATGAACCGGACTTCTTCCACCTGATTCAGTTCTCTCATTAAGGCTTCGTATGCATAAATGGAGAAGCATGATGCAGCAATCAATACCTTGCTTCCTTTACGAACCTCTAGTTTCAAATTTTCGCCGAGAAGATTGTCGATATTATTGATGATTTCCATAGTTCACCTCTTGTTCCGCCCGAAACCACGCAACTTTTCCTATTCGACATCCCCCGTTGAAATTCCTTGTTTGAAGTAGTTCTGATTTCCTATTTGAGGAAATATATTGTTCGATGTTATGATCGAGTGGTCCCCTCGCATCGATGGAAAGAATTCACGACTAAATACGACTGACTTTCAAACAACTGCTAATGTTTATTCCCACGTTACGAAGAAGCTTGCTGATGAAGCAGTAAGCAAGCTCGAAAAATTTCGTCCCCAATCCGTCTCCAATCCAGATTATTTATGATATTTAATCCCTTTATTTATAGTAACTACGCGGTATATCTGTTCCGCCAACACCAGGCGCATGAGCTGGTGGGGCAGCGTCATGCGCCCGAACGACAGCCGCTGCTGCGCGCGGCGGAGCACCGCATCGGCGAGCCCGTGGCTGCCGCCGATGACGAACACGACATGGCTCGTCCCGTAGGTGCCGAGCCGGTCCAAACACGCGGCCAGCTCCTCCGAGCTCCAGAGCTGGCCGTCAATCGCGAGCGCGATAACATGCGCGTCGCTCTTGATCTGCGCGAGGATGCGTTCGCCCTCGCGCTCCTTGACGCCGATGAGCTCCGCCTCGCTCATCGTCTCCGGCGCTTTCTCGTCGGGGACCTCCACGACTTGAAATTTCACGTAAGGCGCCAGGCGCTTGGCGTACTCCGCAATGCCCTGGACCAGATATTTTTCCTTCAATTTGCCGACCGCCACGATTTGAATCTGCACCGTAACATCCTCCGTTATCGTCCGTCCGAAGTG